>NZ_KV792984.1:0-95036 GCF_001808325.1 Klebsiella sp. HMSC16C06 | reverse complement strand
ATCTGTCGCTGATCGGCGGCACCTGCCTGAGCTTTTATGACTGGTACTGCGATCTCCCCCCCGCCTCGCCGATGACCTGGGGCGAACAAACCGACGTGCCGGAATCCGCCGACTGGTACAACTCCAGCTACATTATTGCCTGGGGCTCCAACGTCCCGCAGACCCGAACCCCGGACGCCCACTTCTTTACCGAAGTACGCTACAAGGGCACCAAAACCATCGCCATCACGCCGGACTATTCGGAAGTCGCCAAGCTCTGCGACCAGTGGCTGGCGCCAAAACAAGGCACCGACAGCGCGCTGGCGATGGCCATGGGCCACGTGATCCTTAAAGCCTTCCACCTCGATAACCCGAGCGATTACTTTCTTAACTACTGCCGGACCTACACCGACATGCCGATGCTGGTGATGCTCGAGCCGCGCGACGACGGCAGCTATACGCCGGGCCGTATGCTGCGTGCTTCCGACCTGCTTGACGGTCTCGGGGAAAGTAATAACCCGGAATGGAAAACCGTCGCCTGTAACGCTGACGGCGAACTGGTCGCGCCGAACGGCTCCATCGGCTTTCGCTGGGGCGAAAAAGGCAAATGGAATCTCGAACAACGGGCTAACGGCCGGGACGTCGACTTAAAACTGTCGCTGCTGGATATGCACGATAGCGTGGTGTCGGTCGGCTTCCCCTACTTCGGCGGCAATGAAAACCCGCATTTCCGCAGCGTGAAGCAGGAGCCGGTAACGCTTCATCAACTGCCGGCTAAACAGCTACCGTTGGCCAATGGCGAGAGCGCTTTGGTGGTGAGCGTGTATGACCTGGTGCTGGCTAACTACGGTCTGGATCGCGGTCTTGACGATGCCAATGCCGCGCGCGACTTCGCGGATGTCAAAGCCTATACCCCGGCGTGGGCCGAGCAGATCACCGGCGTGCCGCGTCACCATATCGAGCAAATCGCCCGCGAGTTCGCCGAGACGGCGCATAAAACCCATGGCCGTTCGATGATTATCCTCGGCGCCGGTGTGAACCACTGGTACCACATGGATATGAACTACCGCGGGATGATCAATATGCTGGTGTTCTGCGGCTGCGTCGGTCAGAGCGGCGGCGGCTGGTCGCACTATGTCGGCCAGGAGAAACTGCGCCCGCAGACCGGCTGGCTGCCGCTGGCGTTCGCGCTGGACTGGACTCGTCCGCCGCGGCAGATGAACAGTACCTCTTATTTCTACAACCACGCCAGCCAGTGGCGCTACGAAAAGCTGACCGCGCAGGAGCTGCTGTCGCCGCTGGCCGACGCCAGCAAATTCAGCGGCAGCCTTATCGACTTCAACGTCCGTGCGGAACGGATGGGCTGGTTACCCTCTGCGCCCCAGCTCAACGTCAACCCGCTGACCATTAAGCAGCAGGCCGAGGCTACCGGGCTCTCCCCCGCTGAGTTCACCGTCCAGTCCTTAAAATCAGGCGATATTCGCTTTGCCGCCGAGCAGCCGGATAGCGGCAAAAACCATCCGCGCAACCTGTTTATCTGGCGTTCTAACCTGCTGGGATCGTCCGGTAAGGGGCATGAGTACATGTTGAAATACCTGCTCGGGACCGACAGCGGTATTCAGGGTGATGAACTGGGCGCCAGCGATGAGGTAAAACCTGAGGAAGTCGAGTGGCAGACCGCGGCGATTGAGGGCAAACTCGATCTCCTGGTGACCCTCGATTTCCGCATGTCCAGTACCTGTCTCTTCTCCGATATTGTCCTGCCGACCGCCACCTGGTATGAAAAAGACGATATGAACACCTCGGACATGCACCCGTTTATCCACCCGCTCTCCGCCGCCGTCGACCCGGCCTGGGAGGCAAAGAGCGACTGGGAGATCTACAAGGATATCGCTAAATCCTTCTCGCAGGTCTGTGTTGGCCATCTCGGGAAAGAGACCGATGTGGTGCTGGTCCCACTGCAGCATGATTCCCCCGGCGAACTGTCGCAGCCGTTCGAGGTGCTTGACTGGCGCAAAGGCGAATGCGATCTCATTCCAGGCAAAACCGCACCGTCCATTGCCCTGGTGGAACGCGACTACCCGGCCACCTGGGACCGCTTCACCTCTCTCGGCCCGCTGCTCGATAAGCTCGGCAACGGCGGGAAAGGCATCGCGTGGAATACGCAAAGCGAAGTCGATTTCCTCGCCAAGCTTAACTACGTCAAGCCCGACGGTCCGGCCAAAGGCCGGCCGCGGATCGACAGCGCCATTGACGCCTCTGAAGTTATTCTCAGCCTCGCGCCGGAAACCAACGGCCAGGTGGCGGTGAAAGCCTGGCAGGCGCTGGGAGCGTTTACCGGCCGCGATCATACCCATCTGGCGCTCAATAAAGAGGATGAGAAGATCCGCTTTCGCGATATTCAGGCGCAGCCGCGCAAAATTATCTCCAGCCCGACGTGGTCCGGACTGGAAAGCGAGCACGTCTCCTACAATGCCGGTTATACCAACGTGCATGAGCTGATCCCCTGGCGCACCCTCTCCGGCCGCCAGCAGCTGTATCAGGACCATCCGTGGATGCGCGCCTTCGGCGAAAGCCTGGTGGCCTATCGCCCGCCCATTGATACCCGAAGCGTCAGCCAGATGAAGGCCGTGCCGCCAAACGGTTTCCCGGAAAAAGCGCTGAATTTCCTGACGCCGCACCAGAAGTGGGGGATCCACTCCACCTATAGCGAAAACCTGTTGATGCTGACGCTGTCGCGCGGCGGGCCGATCGTCTGGCTTAGCGAAACCGACGCGAAAGAACTGGGCATTGAAGATAACGACTGGATTGAAGCGTTCAACGCCAACGGGGCTCTCACCGCGCGGGCGGTGGTGAGCCAGCGGGTGCCGCCGGGGATGACCATGATGTACCACGCTCAGGAACGGATTATGAATATCCCGGGTTCGGAAGTGACCGGTCGTCGCGGCGGTATTCATAACTCGGTAACCCGCGTCTGTCCGAAGCCAACGCACATGATTGGCGGCTACGCCCAGCTGGCCTATGGCTTTAACTACTACGGCACCGTCGGTTCGAACCGCGACGAGTTCATCATGATCCGCAAAATGAAGAATATTGCCTGGCTGGATGACGAAGGTCGCGATCAGGTACAGGAGGCGAAAAAATGAAAATCCGTTCTCAGGTTGGAATGGTGCTGAATCTGGACAAATGCATCGGCTGTCACACCTGCTCGGTCACCTGTAAAAACGTCTGGAGCAGCCGCGAAGGCATGGAGTACGCGTGGTTCAATAACGTGGAGACCAAACCGGGCATTGGCTACCCAAAAAACTGGGAGGACCAGGATCAGTGGCAAGGCGGCTGGATCCGCGGCATTAGCGGTAAACTGACGCCCCGTCTCGGCAATCGGGTCAGCGTATTATCGAAGATTTTCGCCAACCCGGTGCTGCCGGCGATCGACGATTACTACGAACCCTTTACCTACGACTACCAGCATCTGCACAACGCGCCGGAGGGCAAATATCTGCCGACCGCCCGCCCGCGCTCGCTGATCAGCGGCGAGCGTATGGATAAGATTAACTGGGGCCCTAACTGGGAGGAGCTGCTCGGCGGCGAATTCGAGAAACGCGCCCGCGACCGTAACTTCGAAGCCATGCAAAAAGAGATGTACGGCCAGTTCGAAAATACCTTCATGATGTATCTGCCGCGCCTGTGCGAGCACTGCCTCAATCCGAGCTGCGTGGCCACCTGCCCGAGCGGCGCGATCTACAAGCGTGAGGAAGATGGCATCGTACTGATCGATCAGGACAAATGCCGCGGCTGGCGGATGTGCATCAGCGGCTGTCCGTATAAAAAAATCTACTTTAACTGGAAGAGCGGCAAGTCGGAAAAATGCATTTTCTGCTATCCGCGTATTGAGTCCGGGCAGCCAACGGTCTGCTCAGAAACCTGCGTTGGCCGCATCCGCTACCTTGGCGTGCTGCTGTACGACGCGGACCGTATCGAAGAAGCGGCCAGCACTGAACATGAAGCCGACCTCTATGAGCGCCAGTGCGAGGTGTTCCTTAATCCAAACGATCCGGCGGTCATTGAGGAAGCGCTAAAACAAGGGATCCCGCACAACGTCATTGAGGCGGCGCAGAAGTCGCCGGTCTATAAGCTGGCGATGGACTGGAAGCTGGCCCTGCCGCTGCATCCGGAGTATCGCACCCTGCCGATGGTCTGGTATGTGCCGCCCCTGTCGCCGATCCAGTCGGTTGCCGACGCTGGCGGCCTGCCGGGCAACGGCAACATCCTGCCAGCGGTTGAGAGTCTACGCATCCCGGTGCAATACCTGGCGAATCTGCTGAGCGCCGGCGATACCGGCCCGGTCTTGCGCGCGCTGAAACGGATGATGGCGATGCGCCACTACAAGCGCTCGCAAACCGTCGAGGGCGTCACCGATACCCGGGCCATTGAAGAGGTGGACCTCAGCGTTGAGCAGGTCGAAGAGATGTATCGCTATCTGGCGATCGCCAACTACGAAGACCGCTTCGTGATCCCCACCAGCCATCGCGAACTGGCGGAGGATGCCTTCCCGGAACGCAACGGCTGCGGCTTTACCTTCGGCGATGGCTGCCACGGGTCAGATACGAAATTCAACCTGTTTAACAGCCGGCGGATCGACGCCATCGACGTCAGCGGCGTGCGTAAGCATGGGGAGGGCGAGTGATGCGGATCCTGAAAGTGATCGGTCTGCTGCTGGAGTACCCCGACGAGTTACTGTGGGAGAACCGCGACGACGCCCTGGCGCTGGTCAGGGCCGATGTCCCTTCCCTGACGCCGTTTGTCAGTGAGCTGCTGACGGCTCCGCTGTTGGATCGCCAGGCCGAGTGGTGCGAGGTGTTCGAGCGCGGGCGCGCCACCTCGCTGCTGCTGTTTGAACATGTGCATGCCGAGTCGCGAGACCGCGGCCAGGCGATGGTCGACCTGATGAATCAGTATCAGCAGGCGGGTCTGCAGATCGATTGTCGCGAGCTGCCCGATCATCTGCCGCTGTATCTTGAGTACCTCAGTATTTTACCCCCCGCGGAGGCGCGCGAAGGGCTGCAGAATATCGCGCCGATTCTGGCGCTGATCGGCGGCCGCCTGAAGCAGCGAGCCTGTCCGTATTATCAGCTGTTTGACGCCCTGTTGGCGCTGGCTAAAAGCCCGCTCACCAGTGACAGTGTCACAAAACAGGTGGCGGGAGAAAAGCGCGACGATACCCGTCAGGCGCTGGACGCCGTGTGGGAAGAAGAGCAGGTGAAGTTTATCGAAGATAACGCGACCGCTTGCGACAGCTCGTCGATGCAAGCTTATCAACGACGCTTTAGTCAGGATGTGGCGCCGCAGTACGTTGACATCCGCGCCGGAGGCCCGAAATGATCCAGTATCTGAACGTCTTCTTTTATGATATCTACCCTTACCTGTGCGGCACCGTGTTTCTGGTGGGCAGCTGGCTGCGCTACGATTACGGGCAGTATACCTGGCGCGCCTCATCCAGCCAGATGCTGGATAAGCGCGGGATGGTGCTATGGTCGAACTTATTTCATATCGGCATTCTCGGCATCTTCTTCGGCCATCTTTTTGGCATGCTGACCCCGCACTGGGTCTACTCGTGGTTCCTGCCGATGTCGCAGAAGCAGCTGATGGCCATGATCCTCGGCGGCATCTGCGGCGTGCTGACCCTGGTCGGCGGTATCGGCCTGCTGATGCGCCGCCTGACCAACCCGCGCATTCGCGCCACCTCCACGACCGCGGATATTTTGATCCTGTGCATTCTGCTGATTCAGTGCGCGCTGGGGCTGACGACCATCCCCTTCTCCGCCCGGCATCCGGACGGCAGCGAAATGCTCAAGCTGGTGGACTGGGCGCAGGCGGTGGTCACCTTCCACGGCGGCGCCTCAGCGCATCTGGACGGCGTGGCGTGGATTTACCGCGTCCACCTGGTGCTGGGGATGACTATCTTTCTGATCTTCCCCTTCACCCGTCTGGTTCACGTCTGGAGTGCGCCGGTGGAGTATTTTACCCGCCGTTACCAGGTGGTACGCTCCCGCCGCTGAAGGCTGGCGGCCCCAGCCATGCCCATTTACCGGTAGCCCGGACGAGGCGCTCGCGCCGACTCCGGGTCATATTTTTCAGCCCCGGTTCCAGCCTTTATGCCGGATGGCGGCTACGCCTTATCCGGCCTACAGGGGCCTCTCAAAGGCTCATACCTCCCAGGCCCGCGCAAGCGCAGCGCCGCCGGGCAAGATATCAGGCACGGCACCTGTAATTTCGCCGGGTGGCGGCTGTCGCCTTGCCCGGCCTACAGGGTCGTCTCACAGGCCCGGTCAGCGCAGCGCCACCGGGTATCAGGAAATTTACTTCCCGGCTTCCGGATGGGTATCGAACGCCGCCATTACCGCCGCCAGCGCCGCTTCACTAAAGCCATGTTTAGGATCGTCCACGCCCAGCCCGAAGCGGGTCTGCAGCGCTTCATACAGCGCGGAGACATCGGCAAAATCGATCTTCTCCACCACGTGGTTATTCTCCCAGTGGGTAAAGTGGAAGTTGGTGAGGGTCATTTTGCCGCCGTCCGGCAGATGACGGCACATCAGCAGATGGTGACGGAAGTGAGACTGTGGCCAGTGCGCCGACCAGAAGTTGCCCATCACATAATCAGACGCATACTGGCGGCCTAAATCGAAATGGTACATCGACTGCCAGTGCTCGTGATGGTTGAACTGCAGCGTCCACTCATCCCCTTCATGCACCAGACGATAGCTGCCATGCGGCGTTTGCTGGGGGATATCGGCCAGCAGTTTGATCGGCGCGGTCAGCGTCTGGCCGCCGAAGCCGACGTCGGCGATCCAGCGCTCGCCCGCCACTTCCACCAGCAATAAACGGTGAGTACGCGGCGGCATCTGCGGCGGATTGGCCAGCACTACGCGGCCAAGCAGGCTGCGGACGTTAAAGCCTATCTCGCGCAGCACGCGCTCAAGGAGACCATTTTGCTCAAAACAATACCCCCCGCGGCGGGCGGCGATCAGCTTCTCTTCCAGCGCCCGATCGTCAAGGTGGATCTCACGCGGCAGCAGGACGTCGAGGTTTTCAAAGGGGATGGCGCTGTTATGCTGCAGATGCAGTTCGCGCAGGGTATCAATGGATACATCAGGCTCACCCGTCCAGCCCAGACGGGAAAAATAGGCGCGTAAAAAGGGACTCATCAAGGCCTCCAGCTGTAGGTGTCCGACATTTATAGCCTATTTTTCCGCGCCGACCGTCTTTTTTGTGCGCTTGTCGTTAACCGCGCGTGCTGCGCTGCATCAGCGCCAGCGCCGTCAGCATCAGGACCAGACCGGTCAACAACGTCAGGCTGGCCATCGCCATGCCCTGACCGACGGAACCCTGTTCGAACTGGCGCCAGATAAACACCGCCACGTTTTGCGTACCGGCTGGAGAGAGCAGCAGCGAGGTCACCAGCTCCCGGGAGGCCACCGCGAACACCATCAGCATCGCCGCCAGCAGCGCCGGAAAGACCAGCGGCAGAACAATCAACCGCAGCGCCTGCAGTGGCGACGCCCCGTGCACCCGGGCGGCGGGCTCAAGATTGTGGCCCAGCTGGCGCAGCGCGCTACCGACATAGCGCACCGGCCAGGGCAACAGCAGGCAGCAATAGGAGAGCAGCAACATCCACAGCGTGTTATAGGGCGAGCGCGGCCAGAAGGGCTGATTCCACAGCAGGATCAAACCGACGCCTACCACCACGCCCGGCAGCGCCGCCGGCATCAGTGACAGCGCGTCCACCATCCCGCGCCCTTTAATCTTCTGCACCATCACCAGCCAGGCGGCCAGCAGGCCCAGCGCGCCGACAATCAGCGCCGAGCCCAGGGCCAGCGACAGGCTGGTGCCGAGGGCCGACAGGGCATCCCCCTGCTGGTCAAACAGCGCCGCGAAGTGACGTAGCGTGACATTCTCAACACTCACGCCCCCTGAGAGCGTGCCCATCACGCTGGTGAGCATCATCGAGGCGGCGGGGACGCCGACCGCCAGGCCGCCGACGGCCGCCATTATCAGCACGGCGGGCAGCGTCATCCAGCCCAGCGATGCCCCGCGGTTTTCTCCCGGCTTGCCGGTGACGCTGGTGACCTCTTTCTCCCCCACCAGCCGCTTTTGCAGCCACCAGGCGAACAACGCCACCGCCATCAACAGCAGCGACAGCAGCGCGGCGCCGGTAAGGTCCACCGGCCAGTCGGCCAGCTTTTTCTCAATACCGACCGTCAGCATCACCACTCCCGCCCGGCTGCCCAGCGCCGCCGGTACACCAAACTCCTCGATAGCGAGGGTAAACGCCAACAGCGTGCCCGCCGCCAGCGCCGGGGAGAGCATCGGCAGTGTCACGTGCCAGAAGGCGCGCCAGGCGCTGGCGCCATGGACGCGGGCGACCACCGCCAGCCGGGTCCCGCTCGCCAGCAGGCTGCGGGAGACGGCAAAGTACACCACCGGGAAAATATTAAAGGTCATCACCAGCACGATACCGCTGCGGCTGAACAGCAGATCGTTCAGTTGCCAGCCGGTCAGCTGCTGCAGATAGCCCTGGCTTTGCAGGGCCAGCATCCAGGAGAGCGCCGAGATATAGGGCGGCGTCAGAAAGGGGATCAAAAACAGGAGATCCCACAGTCGGGGTAGCGGCAGCGAAAACATACCGCGCAGGATGCCGAGCGGCAGGCCAATCATTACGCTGACCAGCGCCACGCCGGCGGCGATCCACAGCGTACCGCCGAGCATCGCCGGTAACTGGGGATCGGCCAGCAGCGCCGAGACGCCGCCAAAGGCGTCCCCGAGCGAACCGGCGCTAAAGTGGGGAAAAATCGCCTGCAGCAGAATAAACACTAACGGCAACGCGACCAGCATCACCAGGGCAGCGAGGGTCGCGCCGGAAAGGAATGTTTGTTTCACAACCGGTTCCTGAAGCTGAGGGGTCCCCCGGCGGCCAGCGCCGGAGGAACAGGATCAATTACTGCGCGTACAGCTGACTGAAGCGGGCGAGCACGGCGCCCCGCTCGCTGCTGCCTTCGCTGGTGGTGGGCAGCACCTTCAGCGCGTCCAGTAGCGGACGTTTGGCCGCCACGTCGCGGCGGGCGGGCATCAGCCAGGCATCGGCAACCCTCGCCTGACCTTCCGGCGACAGCACATAATCGATAAAGGCTTTGGCATCGTCGGCATGCTGGCTGGTTTTGAGGATCATCATCGGGCGCGGGGCAATCACTGTTCCGCTGGCCGGGAAGATCACCTTCAGCGACTCGCCCTGCTGAATATTGCCGTAGGAGACATAATCCACCGCGCCAAATACCGCCGCTTTCGCCCCCTGCATCACCGGCGTCACCGCCTGGGCGTTGGGTCCGCTGACCACCATGCCGTTCTTTTTCAGATCGTCAAACAGTTGCCAGGCCTGGTCGCCCATGCTGTTTTGCAGCCCGATCAGCAAATCCAGCGACGCGCCGGAGAGCGCCGGGTCGGGGGTTGTCACCTTGTCTTTAAACGCCGGCTGGGTGAGATCCCGCCACTCTTTCGGTTCCGGGGTACCGCTTTTACTGTTCCAGACAATGCCCAGGGCGGAGACGCCCTGGGCGATATAGTCCGCCGATTTCAGGTTCGCCGGTACCTGGTCGGCATTGGCGCTCGCAAAAGGCAGCAACCAGCCCCGCTGGTGCAGATCTTCGGCGGTATCCCACGAGGCGGAGATCAGCACATCCGCCTGCGGGTTGGCCTGCTCGGCCTCCAGTCGGGCCATTACTTTGCCGGTGGTGGCCTGGAAAACCGTCACCTTCACCCCGGTCTGTTGTTCAAAACCGCTGGCCAGGCTTTTCGCCAGCGAGCCGGGTCCGGCGGTGTAAACGGTCAGCGCATGGGCGCTGGAGAGCATCATGGCGGAAAGAGCCATCGCGAGTACCACTCCTTTCTTAACGGTCATAACGGTGTTCATGCAACTTCCCCTGAGGTTGGCGTAACGGCGCGGACAGCGGCCACGCGGCCCGCGGATAAATAGACAATCTGGTCAGCTAACAGCTCGGCTTCACGTCGATCATGGGTGACATACACGGCGGTGATGCCGAGCTGTCGCAACAGGCGGCTCATTTCGCCGCACAGCGATTCGCGCAGTTCGCTATCCAGGTTGGAGAGCGGTTCATCAAACAGCAGCACCCGCGGCGCGGCGACGATCGCCCGCGCCAGCGCCACCCGCTGCTGCTGACCGCCAGAAAGACCAGAAGGTTTACGTTCGGCGAAACCGTTGAGGCCTACCCGCGCCAGCGCCTCGCTCACCCGGCGCTCGCGTTCGCTACGGGAGACACCTCGCATGCGCAGCGGAAAGGCGACGTTCTGCGCCACGCTCATATGCGGCCAGAGGGCGTAATCCTGAAAAACCATGCCGATATCGCGCTGCTCCGGGGGCAATCCCCATCCTGCGCGAGCGACCAGCCTGTCGCCAAAGCGGATTTCGCCGCTGACCGGCACGCTCAGCCCGGCCAGCAGACGCAGCAAAGTGCTTTTGCCGCAGCCGGACGGACCCAGTAGCGCCACGATGCGGCCGGGTTCGATATGCAACGAGAAACGGTCAAGAACGGGAGTCTCTGCGAAGGCAAAAGAGACCTCCTGCAGGGTGATAGGGGTCAGCGTGCGCATCATCGCCCTCCCTTTCGGGACAGCGAGACCTGCCCGGCGGCCGACATCCGACGGGGCACGCTCACCTGGGATAACATCAGGGGAGCCAACATATTGTGATCCTCTTTGGGACTTAGTGCTGGCGACTATAGTCAGACGAGATGACGTATTGATTACATTTTCATTGCGGCTTAACGTGTTACCTGCCAACCGACCCATTATTCAAGGAACGCCTATGAGCCGCTTTCGCCACGTTGAACTGCAGTACGCCAGCCGCCTGCTCAACCACGGCCCGACCATTTTGATCACCAGCTACGATGCCCCGTCTGACCGGCGCAACGTCATGGCCGCCGCCTGGTCAATGCCGGTGGAATTCGCCCCGCCGCGGGTGGCTATCGTGGTGGATAAAAGCACCTGGACGCGGGAGATCATCGAGCGCAACGGCACCTTCGGCATTGTGGTTCCCGGCGTCGCCGCCGCCAGCTGGACCTACGCCGTCGGCAGCGTCAGCGGCCGCGATGAGGACAAATTCAATGCCTGGGGGATCCCGGTAGTGACCGGTCCGGAGCTGGGGTTGCCGCTGATCGAGGAGAAGTGTCTGGCATGGATGGAGTGCCGCCTGCTGCCGGCGACGGCGGCCCAGACCCAGTACGACACCCTGTTCGGGGAGGTGGTGTCTGCCGCCGCCGATGAACGCGCATTCGTCACCGGACGCTGGCAGTTCGACGACGATAAGCTCAATACCCTGCATCATCTTGGCACCGGCAATTTTGTCGCCAGCGGTCGTCATGTGCGGGCAAACTCCCTCGACGAATAAGCGTGACCTGCCGCGGGTGGCAGATTTTTCCCCTGCCCGGCCTGCGGCCCCCCCTTTTCAACCCGGAGGGCGGCGGCGATCGGCGCTGGGGGTCAGGCCAAACACTTTTTTATACAGAGTGGTAAAGTGGTTGCTGTTGGCGAAGCCGCACAGATAAGCCACTTCGGTAATGGACATCTCCGTTTCACGTAATTTGACCCGCGCGGAGACCAGTCGCAGACGTTTCAGATAATTATCCGGCGTTAAGCCCGTGGCCTCTTTAATATGGCGAAACGCCGTGCGGGTGGTGAGATGAAATTGCTCCGCCAGTTGCTGCCAGTTATGTTCTTCGAAACAGTGCTCCTGCAGCCAGGTGAGTAATTTATGCAGTTTATAGCGGGTGCTGCTATATTCGGCTTCCGACTCGGCTGTGAGAATGGTGGTCACCAGCTGGAAAAAGAGAGACTCCCGTTGCGGGGTATTATCCGCCGCTCTCAGCGCCGGGGAAAATATCTTTTCCACCAGTTCCCGGCAATAGCTGCGAGTCTCCGGCGCCAGCCAGCCATAGCAGGCGGCGCGCTGCGCGGATAATTGCTGCAGCAATCCCTCCATCTGCTGTAAATAGCCAAAGGCCACCGCCGGATTAATTAAGACATTAATCAGCTTCAGCGTCCCCAGTTCATCATAATAGTGGACATCGCCAGGCTGGACGTAAAATACATCGCCCTGCTGGATGTACAGCGGGCGGCCATTAATAACGTGTAATCCATGCCCCTCCTCGACGATCACCAGCTCGGCAAACTCGTGGCCATGCTCCTGGCTATTATCTTCCGGGTCGCTGGCGTACATGCCGAGCTTATCCTGGGGATGGGTGAAATAATACTCAACGGTCAGTGTCATCATTACAGCAAATCCTGAACAGCCTGGTGCGCAGGGGCACGATAATCTATTCCGACCTTCGCCACGCGCCCGATGTGCGGATTTGTGATCGCCAGCGCCCCCACCTCATTATTCCTGCCATTTTCACTGACGGTTTGGCATTGCCAGAGTGGTGGCGCCGCCAGACGACGGCCTATGCTGCGCCTAACCTAATGGAGAGGACGCAGTATGTCACAGGCAATTCAATACAATTCCAGTGTGGCGATGACCCGCCATCCGCATTTATTACAGCGTGCGGCCGCCCTGACGCCCGCGCTACATCGTCAGCGCCAGGCGCCGCAGGCCATCGTCGAGGCCGTCGCCGATCCGGCGGCGCTGAACGGCTGGCGGGGACACACCGTCTGCACGCCTGAGCAGTTTTATCAGCAGCCGCTTCGCGTCGGCGACAGCATCATCATTGATTTTGGCAGCCATTTTGTTGGCTACCTGCAGTTCAGCTGCCGCAGCGTCGGCAGCCCGCCGGATGCCCCGGCCCATCTGCACTTCACCTTCGGCGAAACGCTGAGCGAAGTCTGCGAGCCGTTCAGCGAGTACCAGGGGTGGCTGAGCAGTAGCTGGTTGCAGCAACAGGATCTGTGGCTCGACGTCCTGCCCGCCCGGGTTGACCTGCCGCGTCGCTACTGCCTGCGCTACCTGAAGGTGGAGGTCAAAGCGCTGTCGCGCAAATTTCGTCTGCAGTTCGATGAGATAGCCCTGGAAACCGTTACCTCAGCCGGCAGCCCGCAACCGGCGGTCATCGCCGATCCGCAGTTGAAAGCTATTGATAGCGTCGCGGTTCGCACCCTGCAAAACTGCATGCAGGAGGTATTTGAGGATGGGCCGAAACGCGACCGTCGGCTGTGGCTCGGCGACCTGCGCCTGCAGGCGTTGGTCAATGACGTGACCTTCGGCCACCACGATCTGGTCCGCCGCTGCCTGTACTTGTTTGCCGGCCATACCCGGGAAGACGGCATGGTCTCCGCCAATGTCTTTGTCCAGCCTGATGTGCGCGCCGATGACACCTTTCTCTTTGATTATTCATTATTTTTTATCGACGTACTTTATAACTACCTGCAAAGCACCGGCGACACGGAAACCGTCGGTGAGCTGTGGCCCACGGCGCGGCGGCAAATCGAGCTGGCGCTGACCCGCTGCGATCCCCAGGGTCTGGTGCGCGACAGCGATGACTGGTGGGCATTTATCGACTGGCAGGCAGAGCTGAATAAACAGTCGTCGGCGCAGGGGGTGCTTATCTACTGCCTGCAGCGTGCCCTCTGGCTGGCGCAGCGTGTTGAACCGCAGCGGGTAGCCGACTACACCGCTACGCTCGCGCAGCTGAAAGAGGCCGCCCTCCGCCACCTGTGGGACAGCGAGCGGCAGGTGTTTATCAGCGGCGCCGCGCGCCAGGTCTCATGGGCATCGCAGATCTGGCTGGTACTGGCGGAAGTTGGCACCGCCGGGCAGCGGCAAGCGCTGATGCGCCGCCTGCAGCAACAGCCGCCCGCCATTGCCATGAATACCCCGTACTTGCGCCATCATCACATTGTCGCCCTGCTGCAGTGCGGCCTGCGCGAGGAGGCGGTGGCGGAGATCAAAGCCTACTGGGGGGCGATGGTTGACTCCGGCGCCGATACCTTCTGGGAAATTTTCGACCCACAGCATCCTGACTTTTCCCCGTATGGCAGTAAGCTCATTAACAGTTACTGCCATGCGTGGAGCTGTACCCCGGCCTGGTTTATTCGCCAGTACGGACTTTAACAACAACGATAAGCGAGTGATTTATGGCAGAAACAACGTTTACCCTGTGGCGGCAGCGCCTTGGCTATGGCATTGCCGATCTCTCCTGCAACCTTGTGTGGCAGATGATCTCTCTGTATCTGATGTTCTTTTACACCGACGTGATGGGTCTCCCGGCCTATTACGTCGGGCTGATGTTCCTGGTTACCCGGCTGGTGGACGGCGTGGCCGACGTGCTGATGGGGCTGGTGATCGACAATACCGCCACCCGCTGGGGGCGCTGCCGTCCCTGGCTGCTGATCGGCGCCCTGCCTTTTGGTCTGCTGTGTATTCTGGCCTTTTATGTGCCGGATTTCGGCACCACTGGCAAACTGCTGTACGCCTTTATCACCTATCTGTGTCTGTCGTTCCTCTACACCCTGGTGAACATTCCGTTCTGCGCCATGCTGCCGTTTTTAACCAGTGATTCCGCAGAGCGCACCACGCTGTCGGCGGTACGTATTCTGCTGGGATCCCTCGGGGCCACCTTCGTCGCCGTGGCCACCCTGCCGCTGGTCGGCATGCTGGGCAAAGGCGACCAGCAGCAGGGGTTCCTCTATACCGCGGTGATTTTTGGCGTACTGGCGGCCTTTTTCCTGCTGGTGAGCTTTCGCAACGTCGAAGAAAAGATTACCCTCAGCGGGGAGCGCATGACCCTGAAACGCGCCTGGATTAGCCTGCGCGCCAATCGTCCGTGGTGGATCTTCGCCAGCAATATATTTCTGATGTGGGGGGCATTCTTCTTTCAGACCGGAGCGCTGGTGTACTTCTTCCACTATTACGTCGGGAATAGCGAGCTGACGGCGGTTATCGCCGGGATCTCCACCTTCGTTCCCCTGCTCGGCACCCTCACCGTCCCGCTGCTGGCCCGACGCATGAAAAAACGTCATGTCTATCTGGTGGCCAGCGCGGTCAATCTGCTCGGGATGGGGATGATGATGCTGTCTGGCACCTACGCGCTGGGGCTGATCGTCGGGGCGGTGATCCTCTCCCTTGGCGCCGGTCAGCGTACGGCTATCTATTTCTCGATGCAGGCCGACCCGGTGGATTACGGCGTGTGGAAAACCGGCATTAATACCGCGGGTATCCTGACCTCGATAAACGGCTTTCTTGGCAAGGTGGCGATGGCCGGCGCCGGGGCGATCACCGGGGCACTGCTCTCCTCCGGCGGCTATATCGCCAACCAGGCGCAAAGCGACAGCGCCCTGTTGGCCATCAAGGCCTGCTATCTGTACATTCCGGCGCTGTTGATCCTCGCCTCGATGCTGTGGATGGGCCGCTTCTACCGCCTCGACGATCACTATGAGCAGATCCGTGCCGACCTCGATGCCGGACGCGGCGCCTCGCCAGCCCCGGCCACCGGAGAATCCCCCGCCATGTAAGGCGCCCCGCTGCTTTAACCTCTGGATAAATTAAGGACTTTTATGCGTATCTCTGTGATTAGCGCAGCGGTTTGCTGCGCCCTTTTTCCACTCACCAGCGCCGCCGGGTTGAGCGTCGAACAACGGCTGGCGCAGCTCGAAGCGCGCCTCAATCTCGCCGAACAGCAGGCCAGCGAAGCCAGCCGCCGCGCGCAGCGGGCAGAACAGAAAACCGCCGCCGCCGAACAGCGCGCGGCGGCGGCGGAGCAGCAGGTGCAGGCGCTCAGCCAACAGACCACGGCTCGCGAACAAAAACAGCAGGCTACCAATCAGCAACTGAGCGAACAGCTGGCGAAGCGCGCCCCGGACGATGGCTTTACCTTTAACGCCTATGCCCGTTCCGGAATGTTAGTCAACAGCCACGGCAAAGGCGCCCGCGGCGGGCCAGGCATCTCCCCGGCCAGTTCGCTCAACGGCGATGCCCACGTCGGTCGTCTCGGCAACGAAAAAGATAATTACGCTGAGCTGAGCTTTGGCAAAAAGCTCACCTTCAACGATGGCTCATGGGCGCGCTTTAAGACCATGCTCGCCGACGGGGCCACCAACCCGGATCCGTGGGTTCAGGACAACGACAGCCACCATCTGAACATTCGTCAGCTGTACGTCGAGATGGGCGACTTCGCCGAGTTCACCGGGCCGTTAAAACGCGCCTCGATCTGGGCTGGCAAACGCTTCGATCGGGATAACTTCGATATCCACTTTACCGATAGCGACATCATGTTCCTCGGTGGCACCGGCGGCGGGATCAATGATGTCGACTGGGGAAGCGGCCTGCGCGGCGATTATTCGGTATATGCGCGTAACTTCGGCGACCTTGGCAGCGATAATTACGCGGATAATGACATTCAGAATCTGCTGTTCACCGCCAACCATTTTTACGGCAACTGGCAGCTGATGACCACGGTGATGACCGCCCAGGGTAACGATGACCTGAAAGATAATACCTCGACCACCGGAAGCTATGCCCTGCGCAGCGATAACACCGCCAAAAACGGCTACTACGCGATGCTGGCCCTGCACGACAAACAGCAGTTCTACGGCCTGGCGCCAGGGGTGTCGGAAAGCGCCCTGCAGTACGGCGTCGGGCTGGGCGCCGAAGCGCGTCAGCCGGGGAGCGATGGCGACCTGACCGAGAACGCGGCCTCCCTGCGCTTTGCGTCGTACGGGATCCTGCCGCTGGGGAAAAACTGGCAGCTGGCGCCGTCGGTGATAGCCCAGCACAGCGAAGACCGCTATCGCGACGGCGACCGCTACGACTGGGCGACGTTTAACCTGCGGGTATCGCAAGGGATCTCCGCTCACTTCGCCCTGCTGTATGAGGCCTCGTGGCAGTATATGGATCTCAATCCGAACGGGCGCAGCTATCGCTATAATGACAACGTTTATCAGTATCAGGCGGTCCGCGGTGATTTCTACAAGCTGACCTTCGCCCCCACCTTTAAAGTGGGCGATGTGTTTGATATCAAAGCGCGGCCGGAGATACGTTTCTTTGTCACGTGGATGAACTGGGATAAAGACCTGGATCGTTATGCGATCAACGATGATTTCGGCAGCAAAGGCTTTACCTCTGGCGGGACATGGAACTTCGGCGTGCAGACGGAGATTTGGTTCTGACCGAGCGTCACTGGCGGGCATCATGCCCGCCAGTGGCAATTACATGCTATAACCCGGCTTCTTTATCAGCTGCGCCATCTGCGGGGCGATCTCACTGTCCCACACCGCCTGCCACGCGTCCGGCTCAACCTGAGTCAGCGCGACGCTGACGGCGCTCTCTTTGCTGTTCAGATGGCGGATCAGCACCTCTGTGATGTCAGCGGCCAGCGCGGTTTTTTGTTCGTCAGTCAGTTCACGGGGAAAACATTTAATATCTACATGCGGCATAGCAAAGACTCCTTGTGGTCAGAGCCATAACGCTACCACAGAATGGCCGTTCTGGTTGCCATCGCGTGCGTTAAATCAGCTTGTTACGGCGTAGCGCCACGGCCAGCTCCGGTCGCTGACAGACCGCCCGGGCGATGGCGGCGAATTTTGGCGCGTGGTCGTCAAACCACGCCTGTCGCGGCCCCCAGCTGTACATCGCCGCGATATAGCAATCCAGCAACGTTACCGACGCGCCCAGCGCCCACGGCCCGGCAGCCAGCTGCTGTTCGAACCAGAGATAGAGATTTTTCCGGTACTGGCGACAATTCTCCACCAGCTGCTCCGCGGCGGCGGGCGCCCAGCGTTCCGGATAATCGGCATAGGTAAAGGTAGGATAGACGTTGGCCACCAGCCAGACCAGCAAACGCTGGAACTGTTGACGCTGCGGCGGCCCGGCGCGGGGGCCAGATCGGGACGCTGATCGAGGATCATCAGCGCGATGGCGGCGGTTTCGGTCATGATGCTCCCATCGGCCAGCCTCAGGGTGGGCACCTGGCACAGCGGATTAATCTGCCGCAGACGCTCGCGCGCCGGACCGGGCTGGTCAAAGCCCTCCACGTCAACCACCTCGTAGGGAATATCGGCCAGGGAGAGCATCAGCTCGCTAATCGTCGAGCCCCATCCCGGCACGCCATAAACGGTAATCATGGTCTGCCTCCAGGGTAAAGCCTAAGTGTAGGCAGAAATTCGCCGCTCACCCACCCGGCACACCATGCCCTGAAAAGGCAGGCCTACGCCGATTCTCGTGCCACCAGCTGAAAGCCGATATCTATAATCACCCCGCTGTCCTCTCCCCCTTCGATGCGGTCAGCCAGCAGCGTAGCGGCCCGTTCACCGATGGCATGACGGTCGACGCTGACGGTAGTGATAGCCGGACGATTGCTGGCGGCGAAATCCAGATCGCCAAAACCGATCACCGCCAGATCCTGCGGTACGCGTAGCCCCCGGCTTTCGGCTTCCATAATCGCCCCCTGGGCGAGGGTGTCTGAGCTGCAGATGATCACATCAAACTCGCTGGCGGCGAGCAGCTCCGCCAGACCGCGCCGCCCCAGCGCCAGCGACGCCGGGAGCGGCACTTCAACCTGAGGCGCATCGTCCAGCCCTTTTTTAGCCAGTCGGGCACAGAGCCCCTGCTTACGCAACATCGCGCGCGCATCGCCCGCCCACAGCAGGCCTGGTCGCTGGTAGCCTTTCTCCAGTACATACTCGCCAATGGTTTCGCCAACTTTTTCATGGGAAAAACCGACCAGCATATCCAGCGGCGTCGGGGTGAGATCCCAGATTTCCACCACCGGCGTGGCGGCGTTAAGAATCGTTTTCTTTAACAGCGGCGCATGCTGGATGCCGGTTAACACCACGCCATCAGGGCGCCGCGAAAGCAAGGTAGAGACCAGCTCGGCCTCGGTCTGCCGGTCATAGCCCGCCACGCACAGCAGCATATGGTAGCCGCGCGCCGCCAGGGTATCGCTCAGCGCCTGGATGGTATCGACAAACATATTGTTATTGATTTGCGGTACCACGACCGCCACCAGCTTGCTGCGCCTGGAGGCGAGGCCGCCGGCCAGCGCATTGGGGATATAGCCCGTCGCCTGCACAGCCTGCATCACTTTCTCTACCGTTTTTGGCCTGACCAGCTGGGGCGTATTCAGCGCCCGACTGACCGTCATCGGCGACAACCCGGCGCTGCGAGCCACATCCTCCAGCGTCGGCGCCCGCGTCGGTTTTTTGCTTTTCACGGCTAAGCCCCTGTGTTAAGTCGTTTTCTGTGGGCATTATTGATGATGCCCCACGCAATTGCCAGCGCCCGCCGCGTCTCCCCTAACAGAATCAACGACCTGCAATACAAAATGTTATCGCTATCATTATGACTTGTCACTTTTCACAAACTGTTTTGGATTGTGACCTGCACAGCAAATTTTTCGCCTTTATAACGGCCAATTGTGATCGTTTGTACAAATTAAAACCACTACCGTAGCGTCAAAATCATTTCACCATTACAAATGATAGCGCAATCATTTTATTATCAAAAAGGACACCAGTATGACCTCAAGCGCCAATTCCGAATCCGTAACCTACGCCAAAGCTTTCGGCGTCAAAACCGCCGCTGAAACCGGTGACCGCATTGACCACGTTAAACTGTCGCTGGCTTTTCTGCCGCTGGCCACCCCCGTCAGCGATGCCAAAGTGCTGACCGGTCGCCAAAAACCCCTGACCGAAGTGGCGATTATCATCGCGGAAATTCACTCCCGGGATGGATTCACCGGCGTCGGCTTTAGCTACTCGAAACGTGCGGGCGGCCAGGGCATTTACGCTCACGCCAAAGAGATAGCCGATAATCTGCTTGGCGAAGATCCGAACGACATTGACAAAATCTACACAAAACTGCTGTGGGCCGGGGCTTCCGTCGGCCGGAGCGGAATGGCGGTACAAGCTATCTCCCCTATCGATATTGCCCTGTGGGATATGAAAGCCAAACGCGCCGGTCTACCGCTGGCCAAACTGCTGGGTTCACATCGTGATTCCGTGCAGTGCTACAACACTTCCGGCGGCTTCCTGCATACCCCCCTGGATCAGGTGTTGAAAAACGTGGCTATCTCCCGTGAAAACGGCATCGGCGGGATTAAACTAAAAGTCGGTCAGCCTAATACTGCCGAGGATATCCGTCGTCTGACGGCGGTGCGCGAAGTGCTGGGTGATGACTTCCCGCTGATGGTCGATGCCAACCAGCAGTGGGATCGCGAAACCGCCATTCGCATGGGGCGCAAAATGGAGCCGTTCAATCTGATCTGGATTGAGGAGCCGCTGGATGCCTATGACGTCGAAGGCCACGCGCAGCTGGCCGCCGCGCTGGATACGCCGATTGCCACCGGCGAGATGCTGACCAGCTTCCGCGAACATGAGCAGTTGATCCTCGGCAACGCCAGCGACTTCGTGCAACCGGATGCCCCGCGCGTCGGTGGGATCTCCCCGTTCCTGAAAATAATGGATCTGGCCGCGAAGCACGGTCGCAAGCTGGCTCCGCACTTTGCCATGGAGGTGCACCTGCATCTCGCCGCCGCCTACCCGCTGGAGCCATGGCTGGAGCACTTCGAGTGGCTGAACCCGCTGTTTAACGAGCAGCTAGAACTGCGCGATGGCCGGATGTGGGTTTCCGAACGCCATGGTCTGGGCTTCACCCTCAGCGAGCAGGCCCGCCGCTGGACCCAGCAAAGCTGCGAGTTTGGAACTCGCCCGTAATGACTTTTCCCGGATGACGGCGTCCACGCCTTATCCGGGCTACCGGTCCGCAGACCACTGAGAACCCGTAGCCCCGGTAAGCGCAGCGCCACCGGGGATAAACCTCTGACCCGCTGTACTCGCAATACACGAAATCCGTCAGCAAGCATCAAAGCGGCATGAAAGATGACGTGTCTTCACAACCCTGCAAAGGAGTTGAATAACATGCAACAGCAAATAAAACGCAGCAACGTGCGTTACGGTATATTGGTTTTTTTATTTCTCGCGACCGTATTTAATTATGCTGACCGGGCCACCCTGTCCGTTGTCGCGCCGATGATGAGTAAAGAGTTAGGTTTTGACCCTGAAGCAATGGGCCTGGCCTTTTCGGTGTTTGGTATTTCCTACGTCATTATGCAAATCCCCGGCGGCTGGCTGCTGGATAAATATGGTTCGCGGTTGGTCTACGGCTGCGCGCTGATTGGCTGGTCGGTCGTCACTATGTTTCAGGGCACTATTTATCTGTTTGCCAGTCCGCTGGTTGTGCTGGTGATCCTGCGTCTGATGATGGGGGCCATTGAAGCGCCCGCTTTTCCGGCCAACAGTCGCCTGAGCGTCCAGTGGTTCCCCAATAAAGAGCGTGGATTTGTCACCTCGGTCTATCAGGCCGCGCAGTATATTTCGCTGGGCATTATTACGCCGCTGATGACCATCATTCTGCATAATTTAAGCTGGCACTATGTCTTTTATTATATTGGCGCTATCGGGGTGGTGCTGGGGATATTCTGGCTGGTAAAAGTGAAGGATCCTTCACATCACCCTAAAATTAACCCGCAGGAGCTCAATTATATTCGTGAAGGCGGCGGCGTACCGGAATTAGGTAGCCAAAAAACGCCGCAAAAATTAACTCTCGCGCAGATTAAAAGCGTCTGCGTCAATCGCATGATGATCGGGGTTTATATCGGCCAGTTCTGCGTCACATCGATTACCTGGTTCTTTCTCACCTGGTTTCCGACTTACCTCTACCAGGCCAAAGGCATGTCAATCCTCAAGGTCGGGTTTGTCGCCAGTATCCCGGCCATAGCTGGATTTATCGGCGGCCTGCTGGGCGGCGTATTTTCGGACTGGCTGCTGAAACGCGGTTACAGTCTGACCACCGCCCGTAAGCTCCCGGTGATCTGCGGCATGCTGCTCTCCTGCGTCATTGTCGTCGCCAACTACACCTCTTCGGAAGTGGTGGTGATCGCCGCCATGAGTCTGGCGTTCTTTGCCAAAGGTTTCGGGAACCTCGGCTGGTGCGTGCTGAGCGACACCTCGCCGAAAGAGATGCTCGGTATTGCCGGTGGCGTGTTCAATATGTGCGGCAACCTGGCGAGCATCATTACCCCGCTGGTCATCGGGGTGATCCTCGCCAACACCCACTCGTTTGATTACGCCATCCTCTACGTCGGTTCCATGGGCGTGCTTGGCCTGTTCTCCTATCTGTTTATCGTTGGGCCGCTGGATCGCTTGACGCTCACTCCGCGCACCGTTTGATTGAAGACCCTGGCGAGCATTCGCCTCCGCTGTTTCGCGTCGTACTCCGGCGAAACAGCGGTTTTTTAGTAGGTTATCCCCGGCGGGTTGACCACCGACTGCGCCACCGCCTCGCCCTGCTCTCCCCAGCGCGCCAGCACCTTCTGATATTCACCGCGGGCAATCGCCCCGTCGAGGGCTGCCTGCAGGGCAAAGACCAGGCCGTTGCCTTTTTTAGTGGTCGTCGCCACCCACGCTTTTTTCGGCCCCAGGCCCACCACCCGGGTCTGGCCGTTAAGGGCGGCCTTATAGGCTGCCACCGACTGCGGGCCGAAAAAGATATCCGCTCGCCCGGACTGGATATAGAGGTTGCCGGAGGCATCATCGGTCAGGTAGACCGGCTGGGCCTGCGGCCGTCCGGCGGCACGGTTGTCCTCATTCCAGCCCAGCAGGATCCGCTCCTGATTGGTGCCGGACCCGACGATCACTTTGCGCCCGGCGAGGTCAGCGGGTCCGTTTACCATGGCGATGTCGCTGGTGGATTTCACCGAGAAGGCCAGGGAATCCACCCGGTAAGTCGCAAAATCGAACTTCTCTTTGCGCTTCTCGGTCACCGCGATATTGATCATCGCCACGTCGTAGCGGCCGGAGGCGATGCCCAGCGGCCAGTCCTCCCACGCGGTGGGCACCAGCCTGAGCTTCAGGCCAAGGCTTCCGGCCAGCAGGCGGGCCATATCCGGGTCGCTGCCGATCCGCGTGCGGTTGTCGCTGGCCAGCAGCGCCAGCGGCGGCGAATTGAGCGCCGAGATCGCCACCGTCAGCGTCCCCGGCTCGACGAAGCGATAGCCCGGCGGAATTTTCGCTATCGCCTGCGGGTCGCGGGTGACCGGCAATGGCTGCTCATTGGCGCGCAGATCCAGCGCCGCCTGAGCGCTCATGGCAAAAGCGCTGAGAACAAGGGTCATTAGCGCTCTGTTCATGACGGCAGCACCCTGGATAAAAACTGTCGGGTACGCGGATGCTGCGGATGGTTGAGCACCTCGTCGCTGCTGCCCTGCTCGACGATCCTGCCGTCGACCATAAACACCACCTGGTCGGCCACCTCGCGGGCAAAGCCTACCTCGTGGGTCACCACCACCAGGGTGGTACCGGAGCGCGCCAGCTTCTTGATGACATCCAGTACCTCGCCCACCAGCTCGGGATCCAGCGCCGAGGTGGGCTCATCAAACAGGATCACCCGCGGGTCCAGTGCCAGCGCCCGGGCAATCGCGATACGCTGCTGCTGCCCGCCTGAGAGATGCCGCGACCAGGCGTCGGCTTTATTGCGCAGTCCGACAACGTCCAGCAGCTCCCAGGCGCGGGCAATGGCCTCTTTGCGCGTGACCTGCTTGTGGGCGATCGGCGCCTCAATCAGGTTCTCCAGCACCGTCAGGTGCGGAAACAGGTTAAAGTTCTGGAACACGTAGCCGACGTTGATCCGCTGGCGGAGGATCTCCTTCTCTTTCATCTCATACAGCTTGTCGCCTTTGCGGCGATAACCGATATAGTCGCCATCAATCTGAATAAATCCCTCATCGACACGTTCGAGGTGATTGATGGTGCGCAGCAGCGTGGACTTGCCCGAGCCGGAAGGGCCGAGGATCACCGTCACCGTGCCCGGGGGGATCTCCAGCGACACATCGTCCAGCGCCTTGTGGCGGCCATAGTATTTGCTGACCCCGGTGATAGAGATATGGCCATTATGAGAGCTGGGCATGAACGGCCTCCTGCGGCTGTGGTTGACGTGCGGGTTGATTCAGACGACTGCTGCGGGCGCTGTTTACCGCCGAGCGGCGCTCGCTGCGCGCCAGGGCGCGTTCCACCAGATACTGAATGGCGGAGAGGACGCTGGTGATCGCCAGATACCAGGCGGCGCCAACCATCAACAGCGGGATCACCTCCTGGGTACGGTTGTAGATCATCTGGATGGTGTAGAACAGTTCCGGCATCGCCAGGACGTACACCATCGCCGTTCCCTTGGCCAGACTGATGATCTCATTGAAGCCGGAGGGCAGGATGGTGCGCAGCGCCTGCGGCAGAATAATGCGCAGCGTGCGTCGCCAGGCGGGAAGCCCCAGCGCGGCGGCGGCTTCATACTGCCCATGGTCGACCCCTAAAAAGCCGCCGCGAATAATCTCCGCGGTATAGGCGCTCTGCACCAGCGTCAGGCCCACCACCGCCGTGGAGAATTGCCCCAGCACGTTAATGGTCTGATAGCTGGCCCAGGTGACGCCGGTAAACGGGATCCCCAGCGACAGGGTGTCGTAGAGATAGGAAAAGTTGTACAGAATAATCAGCACCACAATCAGCGGCAGCGAGCGAAACAGCCAGATATAACCCCAGGCGAGGCTACTGAGCAGCCACGATGAGGATAAGCGGGCCAGCGCCAGCAGGCCGCCGAAGATCACGCTCAGCACCGTGCCGAGCAGGGTCAGGAGCAGGGTTTGTCCCAGCCCCTCGAGGATCACCGGGTCGAAGAACCAGCGGGCGAAGACGCCCCACTCCCAGCGCGGGTTAAAGGCCACCGACTGGATCACCACCGCCAGCACCAGCAGGGCGACCAGGGCCCCGACCACCCGCAGCGGATAGCGCGCCGGCACCACTTTTATTGTTTCAGATGAATGCATCATGCCTCCTCAAGCGCTGTGACTGAAGGCGCTCACCGCCAGCGCTTTAGTGAACCGCAGCCGGCCATCGTACGGCGGCTGACTGTACTCTTCCGGGTCTCGCGTGAGGTCAAACTGCGCCTCATACCCCTGGCTGAGATAGAGCTTTACCGCCTCCGGCTGACGGAAGCCGGTGGTCAGGTAGATATGGCTGTACCCGGCCAGCACCGCCCGCCGTTCCAGCTCCTGGACCACCTTCGCCGCCAGCCCCTGCTGGCGCAGACGGCGGTGCGTCCAGATACGTTTGATCTCCGCGGTGTGGCGATCTTTCGGTTTATAAGCGCCGGTGGCGATAATTTCTCCCTCACGCTCAAGGACGATAAACAGCCCCTGCGGCGGCAAATACCACTCAGTCAACTCCACTTCCGCATCGCGGGAAAAATAGTCGCCGTAGCGGGCGGCATATTCGGCAAACAGCCCGCTAATAATCGGCTGCAGCTCCGGTGCGTCCGGAGAAATATCGCGGAATGCTTCGCTCATCGCGCCTCCTGTCAGTCGCCCAGTCCGGGTGGGTTGATTTCTGATTGCGGAATACTCTCCACCCCTTCGCCCCAGCGGTTAAGCACTTTGGCGTAATCGCCGCTGGCGATAGCGCCGTTCAGCGCCGCCTGGACGGCATTCACCAGCCCGCTGTCTTTTTTCAGCGTCACCGCGATATGCGCCGCTTTCGGCCAGCCGCCATCGACGCTGCCCACCAGTTTGGTTTTGCCGGTCAGCGCCGCCTTCCATGCGCCAATCACGTTAGGGCCGAAAAAGGCGTCGGCTCGCCCGGTCTGCAGGGCCAGCGTCTGAGCGGCGTCATCCTTGGTGTAGACCGGGGTAAACGGCTTCAGCCCCTTCTTGACGTTCTCCGCGTTCCACGCCAGCAGGATCGCCTCCTGGTTAGTACCGGAGCCGACGATAATCTTCAGCCCGGCGATGTCCTCCGCCTTGTCAATTTTGCTCAGCGGACTGGTGCTTTTGACGTAGAAGCCCAGCGAATCTTTGCGGTAGGTGGCGAAATCGAACTTCTCTTTGCGCTCTTTGGTAACGGTAATATTGCTGATCGCGGCATCATATTTGCCGGAGGTGACCCCCAGCGGCCAGTCTTCCCATGAAGTAGGAACCACGTTCACTTCCAGTCCGAGGCTCTCCGCCACCAGTCGGGCGATATCCGTCTCGCTGCCGAGCAGGGTTTTGTTGTCATCGGCGAAGACCGTCAGCGGTGGTGAGTTCAGGGCTGCCACCGCGACGGTGAATTTCCCCGGCACCGCCAGATGCAGATCTTTCGGCAACAGCGCAATGGCCTGTGGATTTTTCGCTGTGTGAATCGGCGTTTTGTTGGCCTCCAGGCTCACCCCGGTGCCATTGATCTTGACGTCCTGGGCCCACGACGAGGCGCTAAATGCCAACGCGACGGCCAGCAAGAGTGTTGTTTTCTGCATAGCGTGATTCTCTTTTATTATTTTTGGAATTGGTTAGCAGGTAGCGCCAGACCCAGACTTTCCCGCAGGGTGGTGCCCGGATAGTCGCGACGGAACAGGCCGCGCGCCTGTAACAGCGGAACCACCTCATCCACAAAGCGCGGGAAGGTTTCCGGCGTGCCGCCCTGAATAATGAAACCGTCCGCCGCGTGCTGTTCGAACCACAATTGCAGGCCATCGGCGACATCGCTGGCGGTGCCGGTAAAGCGCGGACGCGGACTCGCTGCCTCCAGGGCCACCTGGCGCAGGGTTAATCCCCGCTCGCGGGCGTGACGTTTAATCTCGTCGGTGGTGCTGCGGAAGCTGTTTTGTCCCAGGTCGCCAATATCCGGGAACGGTTCATCAAGCGGATACTGTGAAAAATCATGGTGTTCGAAATACCGCCCCAGATAATTCAGCGCATCCTCGATGGAAACCAGCGCCGCGGTAGTCTGGTACTGACGTTCCGCATCCTCGGCGTCATCCCCGACGATGACGCTGACGCCCTGGAAGATATGCAGTTGGTCCGGGGTGCGCTGATATGCGCTGAGTTGGCTTTTGACATCCTGATAAAATGCCTGCGCCTCGGCCAGCGATTCCTGATGGGTAAAAATGGCATCGGCGTGGCGTGCAGCTAATTTCTTACCATCGTCCGACGCGCCGGCCTGGAAAATAATCGGCCGTCCCTGCGGCGTGCGGGCAATATTTAGCGGCCCGGCCACTTTAAAGAAATCGCCATGGTGATCGAGCGTATGCAGTTTATTTTTATCAAAAAACTGGCCAGTCTCCTTATTGCGCACAAAGGCGTCTTCTTCCCATGAATCCCATAAGCCTTTCACCACCTGCAGATATTCATCGGCAATGCGATAGCGCAGCGCATGATCCGGATGCTGGGCCCGGGAGAAGTTTTTCGCTGACCCTTCCAGCGGCGAAGTGACCACGTTCCACCCCGCCCGTCCCTGGCTTAAATGGTCGAGGCTGGCGAACTGACGGGCGGTAGTAAACGGCTCGCTGTACGACGTCGATAAGGTCCCCACCAGTCCCAGACGCCGGGTGACCGCGGCCAGCGCGGAAAGTACCGTTAAAGGTTCGAAGCGATTTAAAAAATGGGGAATCGATTTTTCATTGATATATAACCCGTCGGCGACAAAAATAAAATCCAGCTTCCCCTCTTCCGCTTTTAACGCCGTCTCTGTGACGAAGTTAAAATTAATACTGGCGTCCGCCTGCGCCGCCGGATGACGCCAGGCGGACATATTTCCCGATGCGCCATGTAATATCGTTCCCAGACGCAATTGTCGATTTTCAGACATAGCTACCCCTTCCCCTGTCATCCATTAAATGTGTTGTAATGCCTGTTCCGCCAGCTGGGCGAAATAGTGCGCTGCGGGTGCAATAAGCCGTTCGTCCGGATTAAATGCCGGATGGTGCAGACCATATTCGCTGGCGCTGCCGATGCTGACGAACGCCCCGGGAATATGCTGAAGATAGACCGCAAAATCTTCGCCGCCGAGATGCAGATCGGCGTGATGGGTGCGGTACCCGGCCTGGGCCGCCACGTCGCTGGCGAAGTCGGCCCAGCGGGCGTCATTGACCAGCGCCGTCGGGCCGGCATACCAGAAGACGTCAATCTGTGCGCCAAAGGCGCTGGCGAAACCGGCCGCGATCTCGCTGACCCGGGCCTTGACCCGCTGCTGCACTTCACTGCTGTGAGTGCGCAGCGTCCCTTCCAGCTCGACGCTCTCCGGCAGCACGTTCCAGGTATTGCCTCCCTGGATCCGCGTCACGCTGAGCACCACCGAGTCGAGGGTGTTCACTTCCCGGCTGGCCACGCTCTGCAGCACCGTCACCAGCTGGCTGGCCAGCAGGATCGCATCCTTTCCTTCATGTGGACGGGCGGCATGCGCCCCCTTCCCGGTCACTTTGAAGACGAAGCGGTCGACGTTGGCGTAGAACGCGCCGCCGCGGGTGGCAAATTCGCCCACCGGCAGGCCGGGCTCATTGTGCATGCCAAAGATCGCCGACACGTCCTCCAGCGCCCCGGCGCGGATCAGGGTTTTCGCGCCGCCAAAATTTTCCTCCGCCGGCTGAAACAGGATCCGCACCCGCCCCGGGAGTTCCGCTTCCCGCTCCTTCAGCAGCAGCGCCGCCCCCAGCATCACGCTGGTGTGAATATCATGGCCGCAGGCATGCATCACCCCTTCATTTTGCGAGCGGTAAGGCAGACCGGTCGCCTCCTCGATGGGCAACGCGTCGATGTCCGCCCGCAGGGCAATCACCTTGTCGCCGCTGCCGACTTCGGCGACCAGCCCGGTTTTCAGATCGAAGGGCAGCAGAGTCAGCCCGCCGCTCTGCAGCCAGTCGCGGATCCGCGCGGTGGTGGCTACCTCCTGCAGGGAGAGCTCCGGGTTCTGGTGCAGCTCGCGCCGCCAGCTAATCAGTTGTTGTTCAAAGGACATTCAGCACCTCCTTGCCGTAGTGAGCCTGCGCCAGCAGGCGCAGGGAGTGCAGGCGCGCTGGCCCGTCGCTAATGGGGGTATCAATGATTAATTCATCCAGCTGATCTTCCGCCTGCAGCGCGTCAAGCCGGGCTTTAACCTGTTCGGGAGTACCGGAGATCAGTGAAGATTCGCGGCGGTGGATGCGTGTCGGCCGGCTGCCAGCCTGGCGGGCAAAGGCGACGGCCTGAGCCTCACTGCCGACGGTCACCCGCTGGCCGTTCTCCAGCTCGACGCCCCACACCTCGACCTGCTGCGCCAGCGCGGCGGCGGTGGCCGGATCGTCAGCCACCACCACCTGCACGGCGACGATCGCCTCACGCGGGCTGAGCTCGCGCCAGCGGTTGATCACCGTGCGGCGCAGCGCGCTGTCGCCATTGAGATGGGCGGCAAACACGAAGTTCCAGTCAAGACGGGCGGCCAGTTCCGCACTCTCCAGGCTGGCGCCGAGCAGAAATCCGTCGGCCCGGCGCGGCGGGATCGGCGTGGCGCGCAGGCTCTCCTCTCCCCCTGGCTCAGTCAGTGACAGCCAGTTATCCAGCTGCGCCAGCTGATCGGCAAAGGTCCCTTTCTCCTCCTGATGCAGGCCCTGCTGCAGGGCGCGGGTGGAGAGCGGCAGGCCGCCAGGCGCCTTGCCCACCCCGAGATCGATGCGACCCGGCGCGAGGGCAGCCAGCAGGTTAAAGTTTTCCGCGACTTTATAGGGGCTGTAGTGCTGGAGCATGACGCCGCCGGACCCAAGACGAATGCGCCGGGTGTGGCCCAGCAGCCAGGCGATAACCAGCTCCGGCGAGGGGCTCGCCAGCTGATCGGTATTGTGGTGTTCGGCGACCCAGAAGCGGTGATAACCCCAGGCTTCGGCGTGTTGCGCCAGCGTTAATGTACGCGCCAGCGCCTGCGCGGCGGTTTCCCCGGCGGCAAGCGGACTTTTATCCAGGATACTGATTCGATAAGACATTTCGCAGGCTCATATGAAAGTACGTGCCTGCATTATTAAAATCTCAGCTAACTATTGAGAAACAATTAATTCACATGTGTACTGCTGAAAATTAGATATGCCCGCCTGGCCGCTGCGCTTCCAGCTCGCGGAGCAGCGCCTCAGCCTGCCGCGGACTGCGCACCCGGACGAAGCGAATATGACGATATTGCGGATCCTGCATGTCGGCCAGATAGCGTCGGCGATTCTGCCGCCAGGTTTTCAGCGTCCAGAGGATAATGGATTCCCGGCTGCAGAACGAACGGCGAAAGCTCTCGCGGTTGCCCGTGCCCGGCCACAGCTCCTGATGCCGCCACGCCCGGCTCGTCGCCCGCCACACCGCCTGGCGCAGCGTGCGCCAGAGGCTATAGTCGACCCAGATCACCAGATCCACCTCGCGCCATTTGACGCTGCGGCTGCGATTGTAATTGCCATCCAGCACCCAGCCCGGCGAGGCCGTAGCGGCGGCAATAGCGGCGAAAAACGCCTCATCCGGCGTGCCCTGCCAGTTCGGCCGCCAGTACAGGCGATCGAGCTCGATCCAGGGTAGTCCCAGCCTGTGCGCCAGGCGCCGGGCCAGAGTGGATTTGCCTGAGCCGCTGGTGCCGACCACGTTGATGTTCATCTCTGTTTCTCCCTGGTAGCCAAACGAATACTTATTTCAATGTTAAATGGCGTATATAGTAGTGATGTTTATCAATGATAAAAGGTGTTTTCAGGATGAACCCCTATGAAGCCCGCTACAGACAACTGTTAGCCAACGGAGCCAGCGCCTGGGCGGGTGATGGTTTTGCCAGGGCAAAGATACAACAAGAAAAAACATTTCATTGGCTGGATGCCCATGGCTATTTACCCGCTCCCGGCGCGCCGGTACTTGAACTGGGATGTGGCAATGGTGCCATGGCAGCCCAGTATCTGGCGGAAAGAGGCTATGCCGTATCGGGTGTTGATGTGTCCGAAACGGCGATCCGCTGGGCAGAAGACCGTTTTCAGCAAGCGGGTCTGGACGCCACATTTTTCGTCGGCAACGTCTGTCATCTTTCTCAATGTGAGGATGCCCAGTTTGCCTTAATCATTGATGGCAGCTGTTTACATTGTCTGCTGGAAGATGAGCGTCGCCATTTTTTCGCCGAGGCGAGAAGATTGCTGAAACCCGCAGGCCGGCTGGTGATCGGCTCTATGTGCGGGCTTCCTCGTTATGCTGAAGACCTCGCCACTTACGATCCTGTCAAGCATCATCTCCTGAAAGAGGGGCAGCCCTGGCGTACGCTTAAACCCCTCCCGGCTTTACTGAATGAGATACAGCAGGCGCAGTTTAGCGTCCTTGCCACCGATGTTAAGCACAATGCCTGGTGGGATCATGCCACCATCGTTTGTTCGGCAAACGGGCCGTCGGCTGATCCTCAGAAGAGTTAATTTCAGGCTGACCGCGCCATCTGTTATGCAGCGCCAGTGAAGATGGCGCTGCCGCCAACAAAGCAGTCTTTATCCAGCGTCAGGCTGGCGATTTTATGCACCGGGCCACGCATACGGACCTGAAAATCCGCGTCGAAGGTGATGTGCAGCTGACCACCAGGCATGTTGACATCCACCCGATCGTCCACCTTCCCTAACCGGCGCATCGCGCTGGCAGCCGCGCAACTGCTGCTCCCGGAGGCCATCGTGAACCCCGCGCCCCGCTCCCAGATACCAATCTTTAGCGTATGGCGATCGATAACTTCCACGAACTGGACATTGGTGCGTTTGGGGAACAAGGAATGGTTTTCGATTTGCGGCCCTAAACGATGAACCTGCGCCAGGTCGAGCTTATCGACGAGGACAACGCAGTGGGGATTGCCCATGGAGACCAGCACGACGGACAGGGTTTCATCCGCCAGCGGCAAAGGATAATTCACCGCCTCAGGCAAATTCACTAAGGCGGGCAGCGCCGCCGGATTGAAATTCGCCCGCCCCATGTCGACGCTAATCTGATGAACATCGCCATGCACAGTGCAATAAACGTCACCGCCCGCCGTATGTACCAGAAAGGGCTCATGGCCGACGCGACCGATATCAAAAAGATAACGCGCATAGATCCGTAGCCCGTTACCGCTTTTCTCCGCTTCGGAGCCGTCCGGATTGATAATACGCAGTGTGGGATTGATCTGATCGCCGCTGTCGATCAGCAGACCATCCGATCCCACGCCATAGTGGCGATGGCACAGCATTTGAATATGCTCGTTGCTCAACTGTTCGGCAACGTCGCGATGGCATACCAGGTAATCATTACCCAGCCCGTGATATTTATGAAAGTGTAAGGGTGTCATTGTGTGGGTTCGCCTGGCGCTGCAGTTTTTTGGACATCTTACATCACATTCACCGTCTTGATGAATTAAACCCTGCGTTGTTAACCGTCGTGATCATTCTGCTCCACTGCGTCCGGCTATCAGACTGGCGCCTCCCCTCCGTCGGGCTTACACTCTGCGTACCTGTGAGCGGTATTCATCAATCCGGAAAGATTATGCTAAAAGAGAACGTAAACGATCTGCTCTCCTTTATGGTGGTAGCGCGTGAGCGCAGCTTTACACGCGCAGCGGCCCAGCTCGGCGTGTCGCAGTCGGCGCTCAGCCATGCCATGCGCCATCTTGAAGCGCGTCTTGATGTGCGGCTGCTGACCCGCACCACCCGCAGCGTGGTACCAACCGAGGCGGGTGAGCGACTCATTCAGCGCCTCGGTCCGCATCTGGAGGAGATGGAGCGGGCGCTGACCGCGCTGCGCGATACGCGCGAACGCCCGGCGGGCAACCTGCGCATCACCGCCGGGGAGCATGCCACCAGCACCGTACTCTGGCCGGCGCTAAAGCCATTTATGCTGCAATATCCGGATATTAACATCGAAATCACTGTTGATAATGGCCTCACGGATATCGTGGATGGCCGGTTTGACGCCGGGGTGCGACTCGGCGAACAGGTAGCGAAAGAGATGATTGCCGTGCGCATTGCCCCGGATATGCGGATGGCGGTAGTGGGTTCGCCAGCCTATCTGCAGCAGGCCGGTACGCCGCAGACGCCCTGGGATCTTGCGCAGCATCGCTGCATCAATCTGCGCCTGCCGACACGAGGTGGACTTTACGCCTGGGAGTTTGCCCGCGACGGCCGGGATATCCAGGTCCGGGTGGAGGGGCAAGTGATCCTCAACAGCCTGCCGCAGCGCATCGATGCGGCGGAGGCGGGCCTCGGTCTGGCCTACGTTCCGGATGACTGCGTGGCGGAGGCCTTAGCCAGTGGCCGGCTGGTGCAAGTGCTGGCGGACTGGACCCCCACCTTCCCCGGCTACCATCTCTACTACCCCAGTCGACGCCAGCATACCAGCGCTTTCACTCTGTTGCTGGAAACTCTGCGACGCTGATCTCATTGATAAATCTGTCAAATGCTATCGGTAAATGTTTTAGGTGCGTAACTATTACGTTACGTGTAGGATTCAGCGCCATGTCTGAGCTTATCTCCTACGTCAGAATGATGAGAAAGCCAGCATAATGTGCCAGCCGTCATCCACTCCGGCTGCAAACATGGGCATTGACAGGAAACTGATACATCAATGAATACGAAACACGACACTGCAGCGGAGCACCATGCTGCGAAACGCCACTGGCTCAACTCACATGAAGCGGGTTATCACAAAGCGATGGGCAACCGTCAGGTACAGATGATCGCCATCGGCGGCGCTATCGGTACCGGTTTGTTCCTCGGCGCCGGGGCACGTTTACAAATGGCAGGGCCAGCGCTCGCCCTGGTCTATCTGGTCTGCGGCATCTTCTCCTTCTTTATTCTTCGCGCCCTCGGCGAACTGGTTCTCCACCGCCCCTCGAGCGGCAGCTTCGTCTCCTATGCCAGGGAATTCCTCGGTGAAAAGGCCGCTTACGTGGCCGGCTGGATGTACTTCGTTAACTGGGCCATGACCGGGATCGTCGATATCACCGCCGTGGCGCTGTATATGCACTACTGGGGCGCGTTTGGCGATGTGCCACAGTGGGTCTTCGCCCTCGGCGCGCTGGCGATCGTCGGTACCATGAACATGATCGGCGTAAAATGGTTCGCCGAGATGGAGTTCTGGTTCGCGCTGGTCAAAGTGCTGGCGATCGTTGCGTTCCTCGTGGTCGGCACCATTTTCCTCGGCTCTGGTAAGCCGCTGGACGGCAATGCCACCGGCTTCCATCTGATCACCGATAACGGCGGCTTCTTCCCTCACGGCCTTCTGCCGGCGCTGGTGCTGGTGCAGGGCGTGGTCTTTGCCTTCGCCTCCATTGAACTGGTGGGCACCGCGGCCGGCGAGTGTAAAGATCCGGAGTCGATGGTACCGAAGGCCATCAACAGCGTGATCTGGCGTATCGGCCTGTTCTACGTCGGTTCGGTGGTGCTGCTGGTGCTGCTCCTGCCGTGGACCGCCTACCAGGCAGGACAGAGCCCGTTCGTCACCTTCTTCTCCAAACTGGGCGTACCGTATATCGGCAGCGTAATGAACATCGTGGTGTTAACCGCCGCCCTCTCCAGCCTCAACTCCGGCCTCTACAGCACCGGACGTATCCTGCGCTCCATGTCGATGGGGGGCTCCGCGCCGAAGTTTATGTCGAAGATGAGCCGTCACCACGTCCCTTACGCCGGGATCCTGGCGACGCTGGCGGTGTATGTGGTGGGAGTGTTCCTCAACTATCTGGTGCCGTCGCAGGTGTTTGAGATCGTGCTGAACGTCGCGTCGCTGGGGATCATTGCTTCCTGGGGCTTTATCGTGGTGTGTCAGATGCGTCTGCGCAAAGCGATCAAGGAAGGAAAAGCGGCGAAGGTGAGCTTCAGAATGCCGGGGGCGCCATTCACCTCCTGGCTGACGCTGCTGTTCCTGTTCAGTGTGCTGGTGCTGATGGCCTTCGATTATCCGAACGGCACTTACACCATTGGCTCAATTCCACTGCTGGCGGTGCTGCTGGTAGCTGGCTGGTTTGGCGTGCGTAAACGCGTGCATGCGATCCACAGTACGGCGCCGACGCTCAGGAAGTAACTGGCAGGACTCCCGGTTTGCCCGCGACGGACAAACCGGGAGGTCAGGATTTAGTTATCCTCAACCAGCTGCGACACGTCGCTACTGTTAATTTCCCGCTTATTACCAGACTCATCGATATAGCTGGTCATCCCCGTTTCTTTATCCAGCTGCGGCTTGCCGTGGGTGACGATCGTCTGACCGCTTTTGGTGGTCATAACGTAGTTGGACGAACAGCCTGCCAGCAGCGCCAGCATCGCACCGGCGCAAATCACCATAAATGGCTTTTTCATTTTATCTCCACTGATTACCACTGCCCGCGCAAGGCGGGAAAGCGTTAAGTGTATAACCATCTGGTTTATCAGGCCAATACGCGTTTGTAACAGAGGGTGAGGTGCCGGGCGGCATGCGGGGCGCGACCTTGACCGATCGTCGTCGCCCCGGGCATCTTACAGCGCGATGCGGATCACGTCGTCCGGCGCGGTGGCCTCTTTCTCACGGCTGGAAGCCTGTTTCACGCTGACATACAGCGTTTTGCCGTCATCAGAAAGCGCCAGGCTGTTGGGGTGAGTCGGCGTTTTAAAGGTCTTCACGATCTTGTAGCGCTTGCCATCGATAACGCTGACTTCCCCGGCCTTACGGTGCGTCACATAGGCTTCATTACGCGTCGGGTTAAACAGCACCGCCAGCGATTCCGGCGCGGCGATTTTCTCCAGCACCTTACCATCGCGGGTATCGACCACCAGCACTTCCGGCTGCTTGCTGTCGGTAATAAAGGCGCGGTGACCGGCGGTATCAAGGCTCAGGTTTAAGTAGAAGTGCGCTTTGCCATCGTCCTGCAATTTCTTGCGCGACACAATGGTATTGCTCTCGCTGTCGATGGTCAGCAGTTCGCCGTCGGCATTGGTGGTATAGAGGCGTTTCGCCTGCGGATCGATCGCCAGACCCGTCGCCATTGCCCCGGTGCCGGTAATAGTGGTTTTCAGCTTCAGGGTCGCGCCATCTACCACCCAAATCACGCTCTCTTTGCCCAGACCGGTAATGTAGACCGTGTTGGTCTGCTCATTGACCGCCAGCTCGCGCGGTTGCAGTGGGCGTACGGTTTCACTGCGCTGACGCTCGTCCAGCACCAGACGCCCTTTCACGGCGCCGGTTTTGGCGTCAATGGCGGTGACGGTGCTGTCGACGGTATTGCCAAACCACAGCATGCCGGTGGCATGGTTGATAGCAGCGCCGAACGGCTTCAGATCGTTGTGAATAATCTGCGTCACGTCCAGGGTGGTGGGGTCAAGACGATAAACAATACCGCCCTTGTCCAGTGAGCGACTCTGCGACGTGGCGACCCATAACGCGTTCTCCTGCTGGCTGTAGGCCATTTCGTAGGCCCCTTTTCCGACGGCCTTACGCAGCATCTCATCCGCAGCGTGGGCGCTAAAGCTACCTGCCAGCAGCAGAGAGGTGAATAACAGTGAATGGCGCAGACGCGGCGCGGCAAAATGACGTAGTGACATGACGACTCCCTTTGATAAACCAGTATGTGCTGACCCGACATCGCTTCCGGCGGTAAAGTCCTGGCTTTACCCTTATTTTTGAATGCGAATAGTAATCATTATTTATCTCAAAGTGGAGCGCTAATTGTTGTTGTTCGGTAAATTCATCAGCAAGAAGCACTATCCGTTAACCAACGGCGGTTAATAATTTTCAAATGTTTTACAAACGGGGTAACATATCTACATATGTTCCATTTGGTTCGTCTCCCGAGTACTATCGATGAAAATCCTGTCCGTGCGTCACGCCGCCCTGCCGGCGCTGCTGCTACCGCTGATTGCCGCGGCCCAGACCGCTGATGAACAAACCATGGTGGTGACCGCCGCGCCAACCACTGTTTCTGAACTGGATACCCCCGCCGCCGTCAGCGTGGTCAATGGGGATGAAATGCGCCAGGCCGCCCCGCGCGTCAATCTCTCTGAATCACTGGGCGCCGTACCGGGCCTGCAGGTGCAGAACCGGCAAAACTATGCCCAGGATCTGCAACTGTCGATTCGTGGCTTTGGCTCTCGCTCCACCTATGGCGTGCGCGGGCTACGCATCTATGTCGATGGTATTCCGGCGACCATGCCAGACGGCCAGGGGCAGACCTCGAATATCGATATTGGCAGCGTCGACACCATTGAGGTGCTGCGCGGCCCCTTCTCTGCCCTGTACGGTAACTCGTCCGGCGGGGTGATCAACGTCACCAGCCAGACCGGCACCCAGCCGCCCACCGTGGAAGCCAGCAGCTACTATGGCAGCTTCGGTACCTGGCACTACGGGATGAAGGCCACTGGCGCCGTTGGCGACGGCAGCCATGCAGGCGATGTGGATTACACGGTCTCGACCAACCGCTTCACCACTCATGGCTATCGCGATCACAGCGGCGCACGCAAAAATCTGGCGAACGCCCGACTGGGGGTGCGCATCAACGATGTCAGTAAGCTGACGCTGCTGCTGAACAGCGTGGATATCAAAGCCAATGACGCCGGCGGCTTAACCGCCGACGAATGGCGCGATAACCCGCGCCAGTCGCCGCGCGGCGACCAGTATAATACCCGCAAGAATACCCGGCAGACCCAGGCCGGCCTGCGCTATGAGCGCCAGCTGAGCGCCCAGGACGATCTCAGCGTCATGATGTACGCCGGTGAACGTGAAACCACGCAGTTCCAGTCGATCCCGCGCACGCCGCAGCTGAAACCGAGCCATGCCGGCGGGGTGATCGATCTCACCCGTCACTACCAGGGAATCGATACCCGCCTGACCCATCGCGGAGAGCTGCTGGTGCCCGTCACCCTGACCGCCGGTCTCGATTACGAGAACATGAGCGAGCGCCGTAAAGGGTATGAAAACTTTGTGATGGTCAACGGCGCGCCGCAGTATGGCGAACAGGGTGCGCTGCGCCGTAACGAACGCAACCTGATGTGGAACATTGACCCCTACCTGCAGACCCAGTGGCAGTTAACGGACAAACTCTCGCTCGATGCCGGGGTTCGCTACAGCTCAGTATGGTTCGACTCGAATGACTACTACATCACCCCAGGCAATGGCGATGATAGCGGTGATGCCAGCTATCACAAGTGGCTGCCCGCAGGCTCGCTGAAGTATGCTCTGACCGACGCGTGGAACGTCTACCTCTCCGCTGGCCGCGGCTTCGAGACGCCGACCATTAACGAACTGTCATACCGCTCCGATAACCAGAGCGGCCTTAATTTCGGCCTGAAGCCCTCCACCAACGACACAGTGGAGATCGGCAGTAAGACGCGGCTCGGCAATGGGCTGCTCACCGCCGCCCTGTTCCAGACCAATACCGATAATGAGATCGTGGTCGACAGCAGCAGCGGCGGGCGCACCAGCTATAAAAACGCCGGCAAGACCCGTCGTCAGGGGATGGAGCTGGGGCTGGATCAGCAGTTTGGCGAGAGCTGGCGTCTGAAGGCGGCCTGGACCTGGCTGGACGCGACCTATCGCACCAACGTCTGCGACGACGCCAGCTGCAACGGCAACCGCATTCCGGGGATCGCACGCAATATGGGCTACGCCTCCTTTGGCTATCAGCCGGAGCAGGGCTGGTACGCCGGCAGCGATATTCGCTACATGAGCGACATCATGGCGAATGACGAAAACACGGCTAAAGCGCCTTCCTGGACGGTGGTTGGCCTGACGACCGGCTATAAATGGAGCTACGGCAGGATGGACATGGATCTGTTCGGCCGCGTCGACAACCTTTTCGACCGGGAGTACGTCGGGTCCGTTATCGTTAATGAATCCAACGGGCGCTACTACGAGCCTGCTCCCGGACGCAACTACGGCATCGGCCTGAACCTCGCCTGGCGCTTCGAATAACACGCCCCTTCCCCGCCGGCGGTGATTGGCGGGGAAGGCTTAACGATGTGGCGTTTTCCCCACGGACGCGGGTTAAAGCAGATTTCGCAGGGATAACTCGAAAATGATCTTTTCCGCCTGGCAGGAGAAAGCGATGGCGAGATCGAGTTTAACCTCGTCGCCAACGGCGGCGATGGTGTAATCGACCTGCGGCGGTTCACTGGCCGGCGCCGCGGCGGCAGCACGTTCGCGCACGGCGGCTACGGTGGATTCCGCTTCCTCGCGGCTCGGGAACATTTTCTCCGCCCGGTAGACGCAGTCCTCGTTATCAATGATGGTACCGACATCAATGGCGCAGCCTTTGGTACTGCATTTATCTACTACATCTTTCATCGTAATAACCTCTTGAGTTTTCTTAAGGATAAGAATCCGCTCACCGAAAAGCAAACCATTAATATCCGTAAGGATTAGCAATTTTTCTATTATATCGCGCCGCGGCGGGCGCCAGCTTGCGCCATCGCAAGGTGAGGCAATATGACTGCCGACGATCGCCTGACGATACTCGATGCCATCGCAGCAATCGTGGCCTCCATCACACTATTCTGCACACCATCTCGTCTGCCTCGCCTCACAGCGTTAGTCTGGTCACAGAACAACGCCAACAAGGAGCTGCTATGGCACTGCCGATGATGATTGATTGCGATCCGGGACATGATGACGCGATCGCCCTGGTCCTCGCCCTCGCCTCGCCGGAGCTGGAGGTGAAAGCCGTCATCGCTTCCGCGGGCAACCAGACCCCGGAGAAGACCCTGCGCAACGTGCTGCGTATGCTGACGCTGCTGAACCGGCCGGATATCCCGGTGGCCGGCGGCGCGTGGAAGCCGTTGATGCGCGATCTGATCATCGCCGATAACGTGCACGGCGAGAGCGGACTGGATGGCCCGAGCCTGCCGGAACCAACCTTTGCCCCGCAGAACTGCACCGCCGTCGAGCTGATGGCCAGGGTGCTGCGGGAAAGCCAGGAGCCGGTGACTCTGGTGGCCACCGGGCCGCAGACTAACGTGGCGTTGCTGCTCGCCAGCCACCCGGAGCTGCACGCGAAAATCGCCCGCATCGTGATCATGGGGGGCGCAATGGGGCTGGGCAACTGGCAGCCGGCGGCGGAGTTTAATATTTTCGTCGATCCGCAGGCCGCGGAAATGGTCTTTCAGTCCGGGATCCCGGTGGTGATGGCGGGCCTTGACGTCACCCATAAGGCGCAAATCCTTCCTGCCGATATCGAGCGATTCCGCCAGATTGGCAATCCGGTGTCGACCATTGTCGCCGAGCTGCTCGACTTCTTTATGGCCTACCACAAGGATGAAAAGTGGGGCTTCGACGGCGCGCCGCTGCACGATCCTTGCACCATCGCCTGGCTCCTCAAGCCGGAGATCTTCACCACTATCGAACGCTGGGTCGGCGTGGAAACGGAAGGAAAATATACCCAGGGGATGACGGTGGTCGATTACTACCATCTGACCGGCAATCGGCCCAATACTACCCTGATGCTGGATGTCGACCGTGAAGCCTTTGTCGATCTGCTCGCCCAGCGGTTAACCTTTTACGCCTGACACGCCTCCCATGCCCCTTTTCCCTCACGGGAAAAGGGGCAGAGTAAGTTGGATCCGCCGGACTAGTCGTCCGCCGCGACGCGGATCACCACTTTACCGAAGTTCTCACCTTTCAACAGGCCGATCAGCGCCTGCGGCGCCTGATCCAGACCGTCGATCAGCTGTTCGCGATATTTAATTTTCCCCTCTTGCACCCAGCGCCCCATCTGCTGCTGGAATTCCGCGATCCGATGCCCGTAATCCTGGCCGATAATAAAGCCCTGCATCCGGATGCGCTTCTTGAGGATGGTCGCCATCAGCAGCGGCAGGCGATCCGGTCCGTCCGGCAAACCGGTGGCGTTATAGCCGCTTACCAGCCCGCAGACCGGTACCCGCGCTGCGGTATTCAGCAGCGGCAGCACCGCGTCAAAAACCTTGCCGCCGACGTTTTCGTAGTAAACGTCAATGCCCTGCGGGCAGGCCTGGGCCAGCTGTTCGGCAAAATCATCCGCACGATGGTCAAGGCAGACATCAAAGCCTAACGTCTCAACCGCATACCGACACTTCTCCTCGCCGCCAGCGATGCCGACGGTGCGGCAGCCCTTAATTTTGCCGATCTGTCCGACCGTGGCGCCAACCGGCCCGGTCGCCGCAGCGACCACCAGCGTTTCGCCCGCCTTCGGCTGGCCGATGTCCAGCAATCCCATGTAGGCGGTGAAGCCCGGCATCCCCAGAACTCCCAGCGACCAGGACGGGTGTTTCGGGTCGTCACCCAGCTTCACCAGTCCGTTGCCGTCGGAGAGTTCATAATCCTGCCAGCCGCTGTAGCCCAGCACCCAGTCGCCGGGTTGATAATCGGCATGATTTGAGCTGACCACGCGACTCACGGTCCCTCCTACCATCACCGCGCCAATGGCCACCGGTGGCGAATAAGAAGGCGCATCGCTCATGCGCCCGCGCATATAGGGGTCGAGCGATAAATAAACGGTACGCAGCAGAACCTGCCCCGGCCCCGGCGTCGGCACCTCGCTCTCTTCCAGGCGGAAATTCTCTGCCGTCGGTTCACCATGGGGGCGGGAAGCCAGTACCCAGCGGCGATGGCGTTGCGGTTGATCTGTCATAGCAAACTCCTCTTGTTAGCAGACTGTACTGAGGCTAGCTGCTTTATGCGCAACGTGCTTTACCATTAAGAGCCGGATGGCGATTGATTAAGACGAACCACCAGATAGACGCAGGTCTCCGCGGATTCATTGATAAAGCGACAATCGTTGGGCGGGCCAAGCTCCAGACAATCCCCCTTCTGCATCTCATGACGGGTAGTCCCTTCGACAAACACCAGCTCGCCCTGCTGCAGCCAGATCAGCTGGCGGGCGAGCGCATAGGAAGAGGCCGGCATGGGCACATCGCTGCCGGGCGGCAGCTCAATCTGCACCAGATCGATCGGCAGATCGCTGCGCGGCGAGACGTGGCGGCGGAGATAGTGGCTTTGCGGGTCGTGCCACACCGGCTGGCTGGCAAAGCGCAGCAGCTTACCCTCCTGCATTTCCGCCCGGGCGATCAGCGTCGACATACTGATGCCGAAGGCGCCGGAAAGACGCCCCAGCATCGAGGCCGTCGGGCTGCTTTCGCCGCGCTCGATTTTATGGATCATCGCCCGCGAGGCGCCAGCCCGTTCGGCGAGGTCGTTCAGCGACCAACCGCGGGACTCACGCTCGATGCGGATGCGCGCACTGATGCGCTGATTGAGGTTGTCTTCTATAGTATTCATAACGTAATACTATAGTGTGCACCCACCCATTACACAACTGCCCGTCGGGCCGCGTGCTTGCCGGGTCATCCGTAAAAATTATGCGGAAAACGGATGACAGCGCGATGTTCATTATTGTAATAATATCGTACTACTATAGTGTACAAAAAACTGAGGTTTGCTATGTCCATCCGCCCTGCCATTAAAGACGACTGTGCAGCGATCGCCGAAATCTATAACCACGCCGTCGTGCATACCGCCGCCATCTGGAATGATAAAACCGTGGATACCGACAACCGTATCGCGTGGTTTGAAGCCCGCCAGCTGGCCGGCTTTCCGGTGCTGGTGAACGAGGAAAACGGCGTCATCACCGGCTATTCCTCGTTTGGCGACTGGCGCGCGTTTGACGGTTTCCGCCACACCGTGGAGCATTCGGTGTACGTTCACCCCGATCATCAGGGGAAAGGGCTGGGTCGCAAACTGCTGGTTGCGCTGATCGCCGAAGCGCGTCGGCTGAATAAACATGTGATGGTCGCCGGTATTGAATCGCAGAACCACGCTTCGCTGCATCTGCATGAAACGCTGGGCTTTATCACCACCGGGCAGATGCCGCAGGTAGGAACCAAATTTGGTCGCTGGCTGGATCTCACCTTTATGCAGCTGCAGCTGGATGAGCGTCAGGACCCGGACGGTAAGGCATGAATGCGTCGCTCGCCCTCGCCTGTCTGGTTGCCGCCGGCGTTGGTCTCGTGGTGCAGAATACCCTTATGGTGCGCATCACCCAGTCGGCGTCGACGATCCTTATCGCCATGCTGCTCAATTCGCTGGTGGGAATTGTTATTTTCGTGACGATGTTACTGCTGCGCCAGGGCGTCGCCGGCTTTCAGGAGCTGGCCCTGAGCGTGAAGTGGTGGACGCTGATCCCCGGCCTGCTGGGGTCCTTTTTCGTCTTCGCCAGCATCAGCGGCTATCAGACCGTGGGCGCGCCCACCACCATTGCGGTACTGGTCGCCAGCCAGCTGGTTGGCGGGTTGATCATGGATTTAGTTCGCGCCCACGGCGTGCCGGTGCGGGCGCTGATCGGGCCGGTATGCGGCGCGGTGATGCTGGTGGTGGGCGCCTGGCTGGTGGCCGGGCGCCAGTTCTGAGCGCATCTTCAGAGGATCGCGCCGCCTTTCGTCAGCTGCTCGCGGCGTGCGTCCTGCTCTTCCTGATGCTGTCGCCCATGGTGGGCGATGGCAGTGCGCAGGCGCTGCTGCTGGGTATAGCGTTCCTCACGACTGAGTTGTGGATCATCGCTCAGGGCGATCAGCAGCTCATTCATATGAGTGATAACGCCCTCGGCAAGGGTGTCATCGACTTTGACGATAACCTCATCCAGATGTGCCATCCGGTTCTCCTTTCGCTTAATTCAGCTTCGCTTTGGAAAAATCGCTCCCCATCATGCTCACGCGGTAGCCGCTGACGTTGCTACGGGTGGCATAGAAGGTCTTGCCGGTCGCCAGGGTGATCCACGGCGCCTGCTGGTAGAAGATCTCTTGCGCCTGTTCATAGAGTTTGGCACGCGCCTGCGGATCGCTCACCAGCAGCGCTTTCTTCACCAGCGCGTCATAGGACTTATCGCACCAGCGAGCGGCGTTGGAGCCGGTCTGGATATTATCACAGCTGAGCAGCGTGCCGGCAAAGTTGTCCGGGTCGCCGTTGTCCGACATCCAGCCATACAGGGCGCTGTCGTGCTCCCCTTTGCGCATACCGGCAAGGTATTCGCCCCATTCGTAGCTGACAATCTTCGCTTTGACGCCCACTTTAGCCCAGTCGTTTTGGATCATTTCGGCGATCCGCTTCGAGTTCGGGTTGTACGGACGCTGGACCGGCATCGACCACAGGGTTACTTCCGCTCCTTGCTCCAGACCCGCCTGCTTGAGCAGCGCTTTGGCTTTCTGCGGATCGTAATCATAGTCCGGGAGATCTTTCTTATACCCGAGCATCGTCGACGGGATCGGTGATTTCGCCACGCTGCCGGAATCGAGGAATACCGCCTTGACGATCGCCTGCTTGTCGGTGGCATAGTTTAATGCCTGGCGCACCAGCACATTATCAAACGGTTTTTTCTCCGTGTTGAACGCCAGATAGCCGACATTCAGCGCCTCAACCGCATGCAGCGCCAGATCTTTATTGCCCTTAATCACCGGGAACTGAACCGGCGAAGGCGCAGGAATAATCTGGCACTCGTTGGTCTGCAGTTTCGCCAGACGGGTCTCGACGTTCGGCGTAATGGAGAAGATCAGGTGCTTAGTCGGCACCTCGCCTTCCCAGTAGTGGGGATTGGCGATATAGCGGATTTGGGAATCCACTTTATACTGCTGCAGGGCATACGGCCCGGTACCGACAGGCCAGTTATCAACATTCTCCGGCGTCCCTTTCTTCAGCATCGCCTCGCCATACTCCGCCGACAGAATAGAGGCGAAGTCCATGCCCCAGTCGGCAAGAAACGCCGCGTTCGGCTCGTTAAGCACGAACTGGACGTGATAGTCATCGACCTTTTTCACCGACTTAATCAACTTATCGAGGCCCACGTCGTGGAAGTACTCATAGTTCCCCTGCGACACCTTGTGATAGGGATGCTGAGGATCCATCTGGCGCAGCACGGAAAACAGGACGTCGTCGGCGTTAAAATCGCGGGTTGGTTTGAAGAATTTGTTGCTGTTGAACTTCACCCCCTGACGCAGAGTAAAGGTCCAGGTTTTGCCATCCTCAGAGACGTGCCACTCGGTGGCCAGCGACGGGATCGGCGTGTTCTTCACCGGGTCAAAGGTGACCAGGCGGTTATACAGCACCTGCGAGCTGGCGACGAACGACGGGCCGGAGCTGGCGATTTGCGGATTAAAGGACTCCGGAGAGGCTTCTGAGCAGTAGACCAGTGTGTCATTGCCTGCGGCCCAGGCGGCGCCGGCCGGCAGCAGTGCGCTCAGCAGCAGCGCCAGCGTGGTTTTCCCTGTAGACATGGTTATAAGTCCTGATTATTGATTATAAGAACCGTAATATCAGCACAGGCGCCCGCCCCCGGCAAATAATCAATGGCTATCACCTTATGCAAATCACGCTGAAATCGCTGGTTTAATCGGCGTAGCGCTGTTTTTTACGCCAGCAAGTGTCGGGATGTTGTGAGCCACACATAATTCCTGCAAAAAAATGTGCGATAACCGCCCTGCTCACGCTCACTGTCAGTAGTGCCCGGTACACTGGGGGAACCGCAGAACAAGAGGTTTCCACCATGACAATCACCTGCAATCTGTACATTGACGGCCAGTGGCACGATGCCGAAGGCCGCCGCACCTTTACCCGACGCCACCCGGCCCACGACGACGTCGCCTCGGTGGCCGCGGCCGCCAGTCTCGCCGACGGCAAACGCTGCGTCGAAGCCGCGGCCAAAGCCTTCCCGCTGTGGTGTGATACCTCTCCGGCGGAACGACGCCGTTTACTGCTCGACGCGGCGGAACATATGCTGTTGCGGGAGGCTAAATTTATCGCCGCCATGGCGGCGGAGACCGGCGCGACTGCGCACTGGGCCGGCTTTAACGTTCATCTGGCGGCCGATATCCTGCGTGAAGCGGCGGCGCTGACCACCCAAATTGAAGGGCAAATTATTCCTTCCAACGTGCCGGGCAACCTGGCGATGGGCGTCCGCCAGGGGGCGGGGGTGGTGCTGGGCATGGCGCCGTGGAACGCACCGCTGATTCTGGCTACCCGGGCGCTGGCAACGCCGCTGGCCTGCGGCAACGCAGTGATCCTCAAGGGCGCGGAGCTGTCGCCGGCCACTCAGGGACTGATTATCGACGCCCTTGACGCGGCGGGCTTCCCACCGGGGGTGGTGAACTATCTTACCTGTGCGCCTGAAGATGCGCCGGCGCTGGTGGAGCCGCTTATCGCCCACCCGGCGGTGCGGCGCGTTAACTTTACCGGATCCACGCCGGTGGGGCGGATTATCGCCCGCACCTGCGGGCAATATCTTAAACCGGCGGTGCTGGAGCTCGGCGGTAAAGCGCCGCTGCTGGTGCTGGACGATGCTGATATCGAGCAAGCGGCGGCGGGCGCGGTTTTTGGCGCCTTCGCCAACGCCGGCCAGATCTGCATGTCCACCGAGCGCATTATTGTCGACAACGCCGTAGCAGAGGTGTTTATCCCGCTGCTGGCCAGGCGCGCCGCCGCCCTGCCCGCCAGCCTGACGGGGCCGGTGGTTGATATGAACACCATCATCCGCTGCAACGCCTTAATCGACGATGCGTTAGCCAAAGGCGCTCGCCTGCTAACCGGTGGTAAAGCCAGCGATACCCACATGGCGCCGACCTTGCTGGACGGCGTGACCCGCGAGATGCGGCTGTGGAACGAAGAGTCCTTCGGCCCGGTAAAAGCGATTATTCGGGTTAAGAATGAAGAAGAGGCGCTGACGGTGGCCAACGACAGTGAATACGGTCTTTCCGCTGCGGTCTACAGCCGCGACAGCGCCAGAGCGTGGAACGTGGCGCAACGTCTGCAAACGGGCATTTGCCATATCAATGGCCCAACGGTGCATGATGAAGCGCAAATGCCGTTTGGCGGCTGCAAATCCTCGGGCTATGGCCGCTTTGGGGGGCGGGCCGGCATCGCGGAATTCACCGAGCTGCGCTGGATAACACTCCAGACCCAGCCCCGCGAACTCCCTTTCTGAACCGGTATTCTTTTAACCCTGGCTGGCGATGATCTGCGCCAGCCCTTGCGGATTCTCCCACGCCATCGAGTGTCCCCCGCGGGGCACAATCCCGACCGGGATCCCTTGCGCCTCAGCCAGGTCAATATCGGCATAAGGCAGGGAGAGCTCACCGACGATGAGCCTTTTTTGACAGTGCAGCTGGCAGAGCTGACTAAACCAGGGGGTATCGCTGCCACGCATCAGGCTGCTGGCGGCCCGCCAGACGGCCCAGGGCGCGCTGTTTTGCAAACAGCCAGCCCATGGCGAGCGCTCCTCAGCCAGCATTCTGGCATAGCCTTCGGCAATAAAGGCCGCCTCTGTCTGCGCCGCAATGCGCCTGCTGTACTCACCGCCGCCGGCAAACAGATTGGGTTCAGAGACCAGCAGCGTGGTCACGCGCTCGCCCAGCAGCCCCGCCGCTTCGATGGCGATGCTTCCTCCCATGCTATGACCGAACAGCGCGAAGCGCTGCAGGCGCAGATGGTTAAGTAGCTGCTCCACGACTTGCGCCTGAATATGTATGTTGTAACTAAAGTCGTGCGGTTTATCGCTGTAGCCGAAGCCTGGCAGATCGATGAGTATTTTACGCCGTCCGTTCAGCGCAGGATCGCTGGCGACGCGGGGATAATCGTAGGATGACGCGCAGCCGAGACCGTGGATAAACACCACCGGGAGGCCATCTCCCGGAAGATCGAGCCAACGCAGCGTGGCGCCTGCGACGGAAGAAAAGAAACCGTTCACCTGTATGCCTCCATGATAAAATTACTGGTTTTTTATACAGTAACCTTACCCTTTCCGCCACCCTTTTCTGCCGTCCGGCATCTGGGGTTAAAACAGCGAGACGAGCAGCGCCATCGGGAAGCTGAACGGCCAGGTGGCGCCGATCAACAGGGCCGCCAGCAGGCGGATCACCCGGCTCTCTTTGGTCAAAAACCAGCTAATCACGGCGCATATCACGCCCATAATGGCGTAAAACACCAGCATTTTTTGATATAACGTCATTCTTACTCTTCCTTCCCTGAGGGGCGTTCCATGGTGGGATGATTATCTGCCATGACGTCGTGATTCAGAGATACCTGTATAACAAATTCTGAAACGGGCTGAATATTGAGAATAAAGCCTGATTCGTCTTAATCCGATAGCGCAACCGCAGGCGCCGTACTATACCTTTATGGACTTACTCATTAAGGTGGCGTTATGGATGTCTCCAGCAAAACCGTCATTCTGATTAATGTCTGCGCCGCGTGCGTACTTATCAGCCTGCTGTCCGTGAGATTTGGCTGGTTTTAATGATTTTACTCAGCAACGAAACCTAAAAAAGCAGCCCCCAGGGGCTGCTTTTTTACGCGCGAACACGGGCGATATTATAAAGGTTATAAGCGACAGGTGCTGCCTGGCCTGCCGCAATAACCTTATTAAGCTCCGGGTTATAGTGCGGCAGAAAATTCATCTGTTCGCTATCCCATTCGGCGGCAGCGCAGACGGCCTGCCCCACTCCCGCGTTCTCACAGCCCTGAATGCGTTTTGCCGGGGCGTTACCATAGCTCAGCGTCACAGCGCCGATAGCCAGCAGAATAAAAGCCAAAATTTTCACAACGACATCAACGTTAAAACCTAATATGCGCTAAATGATCGCATGAGCAGCGACGGAAAGTCAAACCCGGGAGCACCCGCAACCCGCCTGCAGCCCGCATTTTGGCCGGACTCACGGAATATTTAATATTCAGAACAAATATCATGCAATAACAGCAAATATTAAATCCTTATTTATAGTCGTGAAATAATTTCGGTTCAGGGCAATTCCATTGGTCTGATAAAGATAATATGTCCCCGTTCTCAGGGGGAAAAGATTGTCGCCGCATTCACCAAAAATGCGATATTCCGCGCAGGGCCTCCATCTTAATACGATAAAAGGCCGCTACAAGCCGTTGTTACATAACCCCTTCATTGTGGATCTCGCGGTTAATCGCCAAAAATAGCGCTAAATGACAACAAATATCATTTGCCTTCCATTCAGATAATACTTACATTCATAACTATTGGTAATGTTTTGGCGCCAGGGCGCTTTTTATATTTCGAGGTGGATATGTCCGGAATCATCACGCTGGTCATCGCGCTGATCCTACTGGTCGCGGCGGTGTATAATCTTATTTCCTATATTCGTGACCGTCGTAGCGCCAGTTTACCGAGCAAAAAAACCAAGCGCTGAATGGCGGCCAGACGATGCGTTTCCTGATGGCCATTCGGTCTTCATCCCGCGACGCGGCGGGCATAAAAAAGCCCCTGCCAACAGGCAGAGGCCAGTATCCGGTCGCGAACCGCGACGCTGTCGCCTCACCCGCCGGGCGCGACGCGCCCTGGGTGACTGGCGGACCCCATCCGGCGCTTATCTCCGGCACTCACAATGGCTTAGCTCTTGAAGGGGCATCAGAATAATCTCATATCCCCCTCGCAGAGTTTTGACAATTTTTGCCATTGTGACTATTAGCGAACTAACACAACCGTCGCGCAATCATCGCCAGCCACTAAAGGGTCAATGCTTTAGCCATGCTTAACCATGACATGGCGGACCACCGTGTAATCCTCAAGGCCATACATCGACATGTCCTTTCCGTAGCCCGACAGTTTCTGGCCGCCGTGCGGCATTTCGCTCACCAGCATAAAGTGGGTGTTGACCCAGGTGCAGCCATACTGCAGCCTGGCACTAAGCCGGTGGGCACGGCCTACATCTTTCGTCCATACTGAGGACGCCAGACCATACTGGGAATCATTCGCCCAGCTCAGGGCCTGCGCTTCATCGCTGAAAGGCGTCACGCTGACCACCGGGCCAAACACTTCGCGCTGTACAATGGCGTCTTCCTGTCGGGCGCCGGCAAGCAGTGTCGGCTGGAAGTAATAGCCCGCGCCGTCAGCCCGGCGACCGCCGGTGACCACCTTAATATGCGGCAGTGCCTTTGCGGCTTCCACTGCGGCACTGACCCTTTCAAGATGCGCCAGCGAGCTCAGCGGTCCCAGCTCGGTAGAGGCATCCTCTGGCGCGCCCATTTTCAGGCTGGCCACCGCCGCCCCAAGTTTCTCCACCAGTTGGTCGTAAATCCCCTGCTGAGCGTAGATCCGGCAGGCAGCCGTGCAGTCCTGGCCGGCGTTATAGAAACCGAAGGTTCGTACCCCGTCGACTACCGCATCGATATCCGCGTCGTCAAAAACAATGACCGGCGCCTTGCCGCCCAGCTCCATGTGGGTGCGTTTGATCGACGAGGCGGTATGGCTGATGATATGGGCGCCGGTGGCAATCGACCCGGTCAGCGACACCATTCGCACTTTGGCATGCGAGGTCAGCGGGTCGCCTACCGTTTTGCCGCGGCCAAACAGCACGTTGATCACCCCTTCGGGGAAGATATCTTTTGCCAGCTCCGCCAGCTTCAGCGCCGTCAGGGGGGTGATCTCCGAGGGTTTTATCACCACGCAATTGCCTGCCGCCAGCGCCGGGGCCAGCTTCCAGGCCGCCATCATCAGGGGATAATTCCAGGGGGCGATAGAGGCCACCACGCCCACCGGGTCGCGGCGGATCATTGAGGTATGCCCTTCGAGATACTCTCCGGCGGCCATTCCCGGCAGGCAGCGGGCGGCGCCGGCGAAGAAGCGGAAGACGTCCGCAATGGCCGGCATCTCATCGTTAATCACGCAGTGCAACGGCTTGCCACAGTTCAGCGACTCCAGCTGCGCCAGGGTCTCCGCCTGCGCCGCGATAGCGTCCGCCAGCTTCAGCAAGCATTCCGAGCGCGTTTTCGGCGTTGTCTGGCTCCAGGCATCGAACGCCCGATCCGCCGCCTCAACGGCGGCATCGACCTGGGCCGCTGTCGCTTCGGCAATCTCCAGGATCACATCGCCGGTCGCAGGGTTGTATACCGGCACCTTTTCGCCTTCACCTGCCACTAACTTACCGTTTATCAAAAGGTTGTGTTGCATAGCATTATCCTGTTTCATGGTTTTATTTCCCGTTTCCGGCGTCGTTATCGCCGTCGCGGGTGAGCCACCAGGCCCCTAAGATTGGTATCGTCGTTACCAGCATCACCAACAGCGCGACAACGTTGGTGACGGGCACATCGCGCGGCCGCCCCAGCTGATTCAGTAACCACAGCGGCAATGTTCGCTCATGCCCCGCGGTAAAAGTGGTGACGATAATTTCATCAAACGACAGGGCGAAGGCCAGCATTCCCCCCGCCAGCAGCGCCGATCCCAGATTGGGCAACACCACGTAGCGAAAGGTCTGCCAGCCGGTCGCGCCCAGGTCCATCGAGGCTTCCACCAGGCTCCACGAGGTCCGACGAAAGCGGGCAATGACGTTGTTAAAGACCACCACCACACAAAAGGTCGCGTGCCCCACCACAATGGTCAGTAGCCCCGGCTCGAGACCGACGGCTTTAAACGCCGTCAGCAGCGCCAGGCCGGTAATGATCCCCGGCAGGGCGATCGGTAACAGCAGCAGTAGCGATACCGCATTCTTACCAAAAAAAGTGCTGCGCCACAGGGCACCTGCAGCCAGCGTGCCAAGTACTAAGGCAATGGCCGTCGACAGGGCGGCAATTTTAAGTGACAACGTCACGGATTCGAGAATATCGCTACGCCCTGCTGCCTCGCTAAACCAGCGTAGCGTCAGCCCCTGCGGCGGAAAGCTGAAGGCCGCATCCTCCGTATTAAAAGCATAGATGGCAATGATCAGCAGCGGGAAGTGGAGGAACACCACGCCGCCCCAGGTCGCCAGTTGCAGATACCAGGGTGCGCGTTCAGAGTGCATCGAAGGCTCCCAGACGTTTCACGAACGCCAGATAAAGGGCAATCAGCACGATCGGCACGAGGGTGAACGCCGCCGCCATCGGCAGATTGCCTATCGCCCCCTGCTGCGAGTAGACCATGTTGCCGATAAAGTACCCCGGCGGCCCGACCAGCTGCGGCACGATAAAGTCGCCCAGCGTCAGCGAGAAGGTGAAAATCGATCCGGCGGCAATACCAGGGATAGCCAGCGGCAGAACCACATAGCGGAAGGTCTGTCGTGGCCCGGCGCCAAGATCGGCCGACGCCTGCAGCAAGGAGCCCGGAATGCGCTCCAGCGCCGCCTGCACCGGCAGGATCATAAACGGCAGCCAGATGTAGACGAACACCAGAAAGCGTCCCAGCCCGGAGGTGGACAAGGTGTTGCCGCCGATCGCCGGGACGGTCAGAAGCGCATTCAGCGCCCCTTCCAGTCCAAGATGGCCCAGAAACCACTGCGCCACACCATCTTTGGCCAGCAGCAGTACCCACGCGTAGGCTTTGACGATATAGCTGGCCCACATCGGCAGCATCACAGCGATATAAAAGAAAGCCTTCATTTTGCCGCTGGTATAGCGAGCCATGTACCAGGCCATCGGCAGCGCCAGCATGGCGCTGGCGAGCGTCACACTCAGGGCCATTACCAGGGTACGGACAATAATGTCGTAATTGGCGGGATTGAACAGCGCCCGCAGGTTGGCCAGCGTAAAGTCGCTGGTCACCGACATGGTGAAGTCGTCAAAGGTATAAATACTCTGCCACAGCAGGGTCAGGAGCGATCCCAGATAGACGATGCCAAACCACATCAGCGGCCCGAGCAGCAGTAAAAACAGGCCCAATGCTGGCCGACGCCAGAAGATCCCGGATACGCGCCCGGCCTGCGCAGGAATCATCGCCATGGTCATCTCAGCCTCCGCTTTCCAGCGGGGTCATCGCAGACCGCGACCATGACGCCAGCACCGTTTGCCCCATTCGCGGGGCGCTGGCTGCCGCCGCGCCATCGATATTCGCCTGGCTGACCAGCAGCTTGTCCCCCTCCGCCAGCCTGAGCTCAATCCGCGTCGCCGCCCCCTGATACTGTACCGCCTGCACTACGCCCTGAACCTGAACCTCGCCGCCGCCCTGCAGGCGAACATGCTCCGGACGCAGCGACCAGCTACCCGGCATGCCGCACAATCGCCGGGCCGCCTCGGCTTCAAAAACGTTGGCGGTGCCGACAAAGCCAGCGACAAACGCGGTCTTCGGATGCAGATAGAGATCCTGCGGCGCATCCACCTGTTCGATGCGCCCATTGTTAAACACCGCCACGCGGTCTGACATCGACAACGCTTCGCTCTGGTCGTGGGTCACGAAGATAAAAGTTATCCCCAGCGACTGCTGCAGCTTTTTCAGCTCCACCTGCATCTGCTCGCGCAGCTTTAAATCCAGCGCACCCAGCGGCTCATCGAGCAGCAGCACCCGCGGCTGGTTCACCAGCGCCCGGGCAATAGCGACCCGCTGCCGCTGGCCGCCGGAGAGCTGAGAAGGCTTACGATGATGAGCAAAGCCAAGGGCCACCTTTTCCAGCGCTTCCTGGGCGCGGGCATGGCGCGCTTTCTTCGCCATGCCTTTGACCATCAGGCCGTAGGCGACGTTGTCGAGGATCGACATATGGGGAAACAGCGCATAGTCCTGGAACACCGTATTCACATCCCGCTGCCAGGGCGGCAGTTCGCTGGCCGGCTGACCGAAAATACGGATGGTGCCGCCGGAGAGCTGCTCGAAACCGGCAATCAGCCGCAGGCAGGTGGTTTTACCCGAACCGGAGGGCCCCAGCATCGAGAAAAATTCCCCATCGCGAATGCCTATGCTAACCCCATCTACGGCCCGCACATCGCCGTACAGGCGCGATACATTCTGAAACTCGACCGCGTACGTCATTGTCTGCCTCCCGTCCTTAGCGGCCGCCCATTATCGCAATATAGTCCTGAGTCCATCTGCTGTAGGGTACGTATTTCCCGCCTTCGGCAACCGGCGTTTTCCAGAAATGGATCCGGGTAAACTGGTCATAGCCGTTGGTTTCACAGCCTTTGTCACCGAGCAGCGCGCTGGCTTTACACCCCTCTGGCACCACCGGGAGCGAGCCGAACCACGCCGCCACATCGCCCTGCACCTTCGGCGTGAGCGACCAGTTCATCCATTTGTAGGCGCAGACCGGATGCTTCGCTTCGCTGTGCAACATGGTGGTATCCGCCCAGCCGGTCACCCCCTCCTTCGGAAACACGGTGGCGATGGGCTGGCCTTCAGCCTTCAGGCCGTTGGCCTGATAGGGCCACGAGCTGGAGGCGGCCACCCCTTCGTTTTTGAAGTCGTTCATCTGTACGGTGGCGTCATGCCAGTAGCGATGGATCAGCGGCTGCTGGTCGCGCAGTACTTTCAGCACCGCGTTATACTGGGTTTCGGTCAGTTGATAGGGATCTTCGATCCCCAGCTGCGGCTGGGTGGCTTTGACAAACAGCGCGGCGTCAGCGATATAGATCGGGCCATCATAGGCCTGCACGCGTCCCTGATTGGTTTTGCCGTCCGGCAGGTTCTGTTTAACGAAGACCACGCTCCAGCTGTCCGGCGGCGTCGGGAATACACGGGTGTTGTACATCAGCAGGTTCGGCCCCCACTGATACGGCGTGCCGTAGGCTTTACCGCCGACGTTAAACCATGCCCCTTGCGCAATGCGTGGATCGAGGGTGCGCCAGCCGGCAATCAGCGCGGTATTAATCGGCTGAACGCGTTTGCCCATGATCAGACGCAGCGAGGCATCGCCCGACGCGGTCACCAGATCGTAGCCCCCCTTGGCCATCAGGCTGACCATCTCGTCAGAGGTAGCGGCGGTTTTGACATTAACCTGACACCCGGTCTCTTTTTCAAACTGAGTGACCCAGTCGTACTGCTTGTCTGTCTGGCCGCGTTCGATATACCCCGGCCAGGCAATAATATCGAGCCGCCCTTCCGGTTTATCCAGCGAGGTGAGTGGCTCCGCCGCCTGCACGGTCAAACAGGCCATGCTCAGCACATAAAGGCTGCAACGGGCAAATTTTTTGCTCATCAGGTGTTACTCCTGTCACAAGGTAATTAGCGGCAGCCGTGCCGTAAAAATATCTCCTGAAATAAGGGTAGTCAGCGGATTAACGCCCCCTGGGGAATTTATTCAGGTTGTGACCAGGGACGCATTACGCAAAAATCGCCAACACAAGCAGGACTTTATGGATTATAGACAACGAGTTAGAGAAAAAGGAGGGGTATGCGTATTTCCTATGATGAGCGCCGGTAAAATAATGACCGGCCTCAATAAAAACTCACCCTCGTTTATTTTTGCCGAGAGTTGATGGCGACGGAAAATAGCCTGAGTCGTCAGGTAAGCTGCTCACGAATAAGTTCACCCAACCGCCTCACCCCCTGCTCTTCGCGTTCCCCCCAGCCCCAGGCGGTATTAAAACGGAAAAATGAGGTCCAGCTGGCGGAGGTGGAGAACATTTTTCCTGGGGCAATGCTGATGTGCGAGGCCAGCGCCCGGGCGCTTAGCTCACTGGCGTCGGCCCCTTCCGGCAGTTCAATCCACAGAAAGTAGCCGCTGTCGCTGTGGTGGACGATAACCTCCGGCGGCAGATGGCGCAGCAGCGCCTGCCAGGCCAGCTGTTTACGCTCCGCCAGCTGGCGGCGCAAACGGCGCAGGTGGGCGTCATAGCGCTTGGTGGACAGATAATCCACCAGGGCTAGCTGCATCGGCGAGCTGGTGGAGAGCGTACTCATCAGCTGCAGTTGCTGGATCCGCCGCGCCTGTTTGCCGGCCGCCACCCAGCCGATACGAAACCCGGGCACCAGACATTTTGAAAACGAGCTGCAGTGCAGCGTCATATCCTGATGGTCCCAGTATTTCGCCGGGAGCGGTTTCTCGCGACCAAAGTAAAGCTCGCTGTAGACATCATCTTCTATCAGCATCACGTTATAGCGCGCCAGCAGCGCCACCAGCGCCGCTTTTTTTTCGGGGCTAAGGGTGAAGCCGAGCGGGTTTTGTCCGTTAGTCATTAGCCAGCAGGCCTTGACCGGGTAATTTTGCAGGGCCGCTTCCAGCGCCGTCAGGTCAATGCCCTCTTTGACGTCGGTCGCCACCGACAGCGCCTTCAGGCGCAGCCTCTCCAGCGCCTGCAGGGCGCCGTAGAAACAGGGGTTTTCCACCACCACCCAGTCGCCCGGCTCGGTCACTGCCTGCAGACTGAGGTTAAGCGCCTCCAGCGCCCCGGCGGTAATCACGATCTCGTCCGGCGAGATGTTCATCCCCTGCAGGGCATAGCGTCGGGCAATGGCGTGCCGCAGCTCGGCATTGCCCGGCGGCAGGTTCTCAATGACGCTCATGGCGGTGGCGGTTTTGCTCACCTGCGCCAGCGAGCGGTTAAGCTGCTGCAGCGGGAAGAGACGCGGGTCCGGAAAGGCCGAGGCAAAGGGCAGCATCGACGCCTGGCGGCTGGCCTGTAGCACCTCAAAGATATAGGTATTGATATCGACAGCTTCATCGCGGGTCACCTGGGCAGGCGGCGCCGGCTGTCTAAGCTTCACCGGCTGAGGGGCGACATAATAACCCGACTGCGGACGGGCGACGATGCGCCCCTGGCTTTCCAGCAGCTGATAGGCATGGCTGACGGTCATAAAGCTCATGCCGCTGCTGATCACCTGCTCGCGCAGCGACGGCAGCCGATCGCCAGGCAACCAGACGCCAAGCGCGATCTGTTCGGTCAGCTGTTGCGCCAGCTGTTGATACTTTTTCATTGCGGCCGTCCCCGTACGATAACCTCCCATTATCATATATCAGTTATAAAAAAATCATAGTTTGCTGTAACTGTTATATCTGCAGCGGCAGTCGCGTCCCGTCATAGCACGGGATAGGTTTAAAATATCACCACCCAGAATAGTGAGATTAACGCAAACCAGAAGATAATCATCACGCCGAGCGTAATGCACAAACTCTGTAATCCTTTTTCAGACATGGGCATTCCTTTTTATTTATTCCCGAGCGCATACAGTACAAATTACCCACGGAGTCGACAATTTATTATTATTTAATTTACGATTAACCCGCTCAGCGTTTTTACTTATTCTCATACTAATGCGTGAGAATAAATGACGCTAAAACTCGTTGTGCATTATCGCAAGAATTAATACGGCAACGCGTGATATTCGGGATATATTATTCCGGCCAGAAACAGTGCCGTGCCGGCGGCCGAGTCCGCCGAACAACCGCTCCCGGGATAACGGCCAAATCTCCGCTGGTCTGTTGGTTAAGCGACCCACCCCATCGGTATTTATTTGTACCGGCCGATGATTGGGACGCGAGGTGAAAAATCATAACAGCGGCCAACTGTTATGATAAAAAATGGCGCGACTGCCTCTGCCCCCCAGCCACCACCCTGCCTAAAATTGCGCTGAATCAATTTTGTAGTGGAGTCCTGCATGTTCGGTCTTGATGCATTCCATCTTGCGCGAATTCAATTCGCCTTTACGGTCTCATTTCATATTATCTTTCCCGCCATTACTATTGGGCTGGCCAGCTACCTGGCGGTACTCGAAGGTCTGTGGCTAAAAAGCAAAAATCCCACCTGGCGTTCGCTGTACCACTTCTGGTCGAAAATCTTCGCCGTCAACTTCGGCATGGGGGTGGTTTCCGGGCTGGTGATGGCCTATCAGTTCGGCACCAACTGGAGCGGTTTCTCTCAGTTCGCGGGCAGCATTACCGGCCCCCTGCTGACCTATGAAGTCCTGACAGCGTTCTTTCTGGAAGCGGGCTTTCTCGGGGTGATGCTCTTCGGCTGGAACCGCGTAGGGCCGGGGCTGCATTTCTTCGCCACCTGCATGGTGGCGCTGGGCACCATCATCTCGACCTTCTGGATCCTCGCCTCCAACAGCTGGATGCAGACCCCGCAGGGGTTTGAGATCGTTGACGGCCAGGTGGTGCCCGTCGACTGGCTGGCAGTGATCTTTAACCCGTCGTTCCCCTACCGCTTACTGCATATGACAGTAGCGGCGTTTCTCAGTAGCGCGCTGTTTGTCGGCGCCTCGGCGGCCTGGCATCTGCTGCGCGGCAATCAGTCGCCGGCGATCCGTAAGATGTTCTCTATGGCGCTGTGGATGACGCTGCTGGTCGCCCCCGTCCAGGCGCTGATCGGCGATATGCATGGTCTGAATACCCTGAAACACCAGCCGGCGAAAATAGCCGCCATTGAGGGCCACTGGGAAAACCCGCCGGGCGAGGCAACGCCGTTGCTGCTGTTTGGCTGGCCTGATATGGCGCAGGAGCGCACCCGCTACGGGCTTGAGATCCCGGCCCTGGGCAGCCTGATCCTCACCCACAGCCTTGATAAACAGGTGCCGGCCTTGAAGGAGTTCGCTCCTGAGGATCGCCCGAACGCAACCGTGGTGTTCTGGTCGTTTCGCCTGATGGCCGGTCTTGGCATGCTAATGCTCCTGCTCGGCGTACTGGCCCTGTGGCTGCGTCGCGGCGGCCGACTGTACCATTCCCGGCCATTTCTGCGCTTTGCGCTATGGATGGGCCCTTCAGGACTGATTGCTATTCTCGCTGGCTGGGTGACCACCGAAGTGGGCCGTCAGCCATGGGTGGTGTATGGCGTTCAGCGCACTGCTGACGCCGTTTCCGCCCACGGCGATCTGCATATGTCGGTCAGTTTATTGACCTTTATCGTGGTCTACAGCGCCGTCTTCGGCGTCGGCTACAGCTATATGCTGCGCCTGATCCGCAAGGGGCCGCAGGAGGTGCAGCCCGCGACAACCGGTACGCCAGCCCGCCCGCTGTCCGCCGCCACTGAAGGTTATCTGCAGAAGGAGTCCCGCTAATGGGTATCGAATTATCGGTGATCTGGTTCGTGATTATCGTCTTTGCCACGCTGATGTACATTGTCATGGATGGCTTTGATCTGGGCATCGGGATGTTGTTCGGCACAGTACGGGGCAGCACCGAGCGCGACGTAATGGTCAACAGCGTCGCCCCGGTGTGGGATGGCAATGAGACCTGGCTGGTACTGGGCGGCGCTGGTCTGTTTGGCGCTTTTCCCCTCGCCTACGCGGTGATAATCGACGCCCTGTCGATCCCCCTGACCCTGATGCTGATCGGCCTGATTTTTCGCGGCGTCGCCTTTGAGTTTCGCTTCCAGGCCACCCCGTCGCACCGACCCTTCTGGGACCGTGCCTTTTTTGGCGGTTCCCTGCTGGCGACCTTCAGCCAGGGCGTGGTGGTCGGGGCGGTGATCAACGGTTTCACCGTCAGCGGTCGCGCCTTCAGCGGCGGCATGTTTGACTGGCTGACCCCGTTCAGCCTGTTTTGCGGACTCGGGCTGTGCGTGGCCTATGCGCTGCTCGGCGCCACCTGGCTGGTGATGAAAAGCGAAGGCGCGCTGCAGCAGCGGATGCGAAGCGCATCGCGGCAGCTGCTGGTTGCCCTGCTGGCGGTGTTTGCCGTCATCAGCCTGTGGACTCCGCTGGCGCACCCGGCAATTGTCGCCCGCTGGTTCAGCCTGCCGAATCTCTATTTCCTGCTGCCGGTGCCGCTGCTGGTGATCCTCATCAGCGGCTGGCTGTGGCGTACGCTGCATCAGCGCGACCGCCATGTTTCGCCCTTCACGCTGACGCTGGGCCTGGTCTTTCTCGGCTTTAGCGGACTGGGGATCAGCATCTGGCCGCATATTATCCCGCCGGCCATCACGCTGTGGCAGGCTGCCGCTCCCCCGCAAAGCCAGGGCTTTATGCTGGTGGGCGCACTGCTGATTATTCCGGTCATTCTTGGCTACACCTGCTGGAGCTATTACGTGTTCCGCGGCAAAGTTCAGCCCGGGGAGGGATATCACTGATGCATACTGCCTGGCCTAAACGTCTGCTGTGGCTGATCGCGCTCTGGGGAGGCAGCGTACTGACGCTGGCCGCCATCAGCCTGCTGTTTCGCCTGCTGATGAACGCCGCAGGGCTAAAAGTCTGAGTGGGATGCAGAGAAGTCCGAAAAGGGATTTCTCCATCTTATCTTCACTTTTGCCTGATGAAATACGGCGATACATCAGAAGAAAGGATATTGCTATGAAGAAGTTAGCTTTACTGTCCGCCGTGATGACGCTGGGAATATCGTCATGGGCGTTCGCTGCCGACAACCCGCCACCGCCGCCAGAAAAAGGCGCGCAGCATCAGGGTAAACCGCCGGCGAAAAACGGCCAACACGATGGTAAGCAAGCGCAACACAACGGCAAGCAGCCACAACGAGATGGCAAACAGCCGCAGCATGATGGCAAACAGCCGCAGCGTGACGGCAAGCAGCCACCAAAAGGCGGCGAGCACAGCGGGAAACCGCTGCCGCCAAAAGCATAACCCCTCAGGCCTGGCCTTCTGCGCCAGGCTTTTTTTCACCTTCTTTCAGCTGACATTGACAAACTCTTGCCCTTCTTTGAGAAGCCGAGAAAAAAACCTGCACAACGCCTGGCATAGTAAGCCCACCCCATTGATTCGCAGAGTAAAGGTATGTTGAGGAGAAGCATGAGCGCGCTGCTGTTGCTGTGCGCGCTGTTTTCAGGACATCTGCTGGCCCACCGCCAGGGGCACGATTACTTTCCGGTGCAGAGCCTCGAACAGCAGCTGCTGCACGAGGCGGACAGCGACGAGCTTCGCAGCCAGTGCGAGGAGGCCGCCGCCGATCTGAACGAGCATCACCGCTGGCAGGATGCCCGCAAACCGCGGGCGCCGCATTACCCGTAGCGTCGCGCTGGATCAGGCTCCTTTGCGCTTCGGCAGGGTCTTCATCAGCTCATCCGGGCTGACGGAGGCGACGATGCTCCCGGGAAGCGGCATTTTGAGGATGTGGTTTTTAATCTTCCCGACGACATGCATTTCGCACGGGCGACAGTCAAACTTCAGGGTCAGCACTTCATCGCCGTGGATCAGCTGCATCGGCGTGGCTTTCCAGCTCTTGATGGAGCCTTTCGCCTGTTTCGGACAAAGATTAAACGCAAACCGCAGGCAGTGTTTGGTGATCATCACCGGCACATCGCCCTTCTCTTCGTGCGCTTCATAGGCGGCGTCAATCAGCTGCACGCCATAGCGCTGGTAAAAGGCCCGCGCCTTATGGTTATAGACGTTGGCGAGGAAGGAGAGATGGGTCTCCGGATAGACCGGCGGCGGTACGGAGACCGGCTTGCGGGTGCCGCGTTGCCAGGCGTTGAGGCGCGCTTCGTCCAGCATTTCAGCCGTTTCACGACGCAGCTGGTTGAGCAGGCTGTTGGGGACAAACAGCGGCGGCAGGTTGACCTGCACGTCGCGTGGGTAGTAAATGGTCTGCCCCAGTTTTGTGACGCCGTCACGCAAATTGGCCAGCGCTTTTTCTGCCTGATTGGCTTCGGCGAACGCTCCGTCGAGAGTATGGGTCACGCTGACGCCATCTTCACAGGTCATGGTCAGAACCAGCTGTTCCTGCCAGCCGCTCAGCGTAACGTCCACGGCGATGCGGCGTTCGCTGGAGGTCTTCAGCAGCGCCTGCTGCCAGTTGTGATCGAGGTTACGGTTGAGCGCCTGGTGCGGACGCGCTTTATGCAGATCCGCCGGCATCTCGTTCGGCCACACCCGATAGCGATTTTCGCCGGTTTTCTCCACCGTATTGGCACGGAAGCCCACCACTTCACGCTTGATCATCACGTTAAGGCCATCGCCGTTGGTTAACGGTTCGCTCACTTCGACATCAAGATGGTCTTTCCCCACCTTCAAGACTTCGCCCACCGGCAGCCCGATAAATTTCGGCGAATCAAAGGCGCCGATGTCGCCTTTACGGGCATTGACGAAGTAATCGGTGCTGCCGCGGTGGAAGGTTTTATCGGTAGACGGAATAAAAAAGTGCTCGGTGCGCCCTGCCGAGGCGCGCGCCAGGTCGCCGCGGTCTTCGATAATGGCATCCAGCATTTGACGGTAGTGCGCAGTGATGTTTTTCACATAACTCATGTCTTTGTAACGGCCTTCAATTTTGAAGGAACGTACCCCGGCGTCGATCAGCGCCGCCAGGTTGGCGGTCTGATCGTTGTCCTTCATCGACAGGAGATGTTTTTCATAGGCCACCACCCGTCCCTGATCGTCTTTCAGGGTATACGGCAGGCGGCAAGCCTGCGAGCAGTCGCCCCGGTTGGCGCTACGTCCGGTCTGGGCGTGCGAAATGTTGCACTGCCCGGAATAGGCCACGCACAGCGCGCCATGAATAAAGAATTCAATGGTGGCGTCGGTATGGTCATAAATAGCTTTGATCTGACTGAGATTCAGTTCACGCGCCAGCACGATCTGGCTGAAGCCGGCGTCGGAGAGAAATTTCGCTTTTTCCACGCTGCGGATATCACACTGGGTGCTGGCGTGCAGCTCAATCGGCGGCAGATCCAGCTCCATGATCCCCATATCCTGCACAATCAGCGCGTCAACGCCCGCCTCATAAAGATCGGTAATCAGCCGCTGCGCCGGCTCCAGCTCATCATCATGCAGAATGGTGTTCAGCGTGACAAAGATTTTGGCGCCATAGCGATGGGCAAAAGGCACCAGACCGGCGATGTCGCTCAGGCTGTTGCTGGCATTGTGACGAGCGCCAAAGTCAGGCCCACCGATATAAACGGCGTCGGCGCCGTGGAGGATCGCTTCGCGAGCGATACCGGCGTCGCGGGCAGGACTAAGAAGTTCAAGACGATGATTGTGCAGGCGCATACGCGTGTTGTTATCCAGTATAAGGGGGTCGAAATGGCGGCTATTGTAGTCAGAACCGGGCACAGACGAAAACCTTTTCCACCGTCGCGCGACGACGAATTTTCATTTTTCAGCAAAGTATTGACGGAAAAGATAGTTCCTTCACATCCTCGCGCAGCGTACTGTCATCTCGTATTCCGGATTTTCCTCGTCACGTTGTGAGTGGTTATCATCAGTCATCTTGTCTGGCCGCGGGTTCGCCCGCGGTTTTTTCTTTTGGATAATGGATAAGAGAATGGAAATGGGCCGCCTGAATGCCGCGGTTACGATACGCATGCGCCTCATCGCCGGCGAAGCGCCGTCCCTCCCCTGGCTGCAGTAAATGCCACTCCCCCTGTAAACAGAGATCAAGGGCGCCGCTAATCACCACCACATGTTCAATCACCCCTTTCTCATGCGGCGTCGATTCGCTCAACGCGCCGGGGGCAAGGGTTATCGAAAAATGGTCAAAGCGCAGCTCCGGGTCCCACGGGAAGACCGGGGTCACCACCATCGCCTGCTGCTGCGGATCAAAAGCGGAAGGCGCTGCGCTGGCGTCCGGAACGATAAACGCCGAAAACGGCACGTTCAGCCCGGTGGCAATCTTCCACAGCGTCGCCACCGTCGGGCTCGATTCATTACGCTCAATCTGCCCCAGCATGGCTTTCGACACCCCCGTCTCTTCTGCCAGACGCGAGAGACTCCAGCCACGCTGCTGGCGCAGGGTTTTGAGCGTTGCCGCCAGATGTTGCGCAATATTCATCCTACCTCCTGACTTGTACAGGCAAGAGTATATCCCCATTTGCCTGATTCTACAGGGCGTTTCTCGGCATATCACTGTGAGAACAGGTGTCTTACGCTCTCCACACCCGCACCTTGTGCGCTATAACGCACAGTGATAGAGTATTTGTATGTTATAACGCACAAGAGAATCCTATGCGCTCGTTTACCCTTCCTCTTCCCACTCTGTTGGCGGGTTTCGTCGCTGTACTGGTGGGCTACGCCAGTTCAGCCGCCATTATCTGGCAGGCTGCTGCGTCTGCTGGCGCTACCCCCGGGCAGATCGCCGGCTGGATGACGGCCCTTGGCCTCGCCATGGGTATCAGCACCCTTGCGCTGAGCGGCTGGCGTAAAGTTCCTGTGCTCACCGCCTGGTCAACGCCGGGCGCCGCGCTGCTGGTCAGCGGTCTACAGGGAGTCACCCTCGCCGAGGCCGTGGGGGTGTTTATCTTTGCCAACGCGCTGATCGTCCTTTGCGGCGTGACGGGCCTGTTTGCCCGGCTGATGAAGATCATTCCCCATTCACTGGCAGCCGCGATGCTGGCCGGGATCCTGCTGCGTTTCGGTTTGCAGGCCTTCGCCGGCTTACAGGACCATCTGCTGCTGTGCGGCGGCATGCTCGCCGCCTGGCTTCTCTGTAAAGCGCTGTGGCCCCGCTTCGCGGTAGTCGCCGCGCTGGTGGTGGGGGCGCTGATCGCGGCGGCCTCCGGGGACGTCGCCAGGACGGCCGTACCGCTGGCCTTCGCGGCACCAGAGTGGATCGCGCCGCAGTTTACCCCGGCGCTGCTGCTCAGTGTCGGCCTGCCGTTTTTCCTCGTCACCATGGCCTCGCAGAACGCCCCCGGGTTCGCCACGCTGCAGGCATCCGGCTACACCGTACCGGTATCGGCACTGCTCGTCGCCTGTGGAGGTCTGGCGTTGTTGCTGGCGCCGTTTGGGGTCTACTCCATCTGCATCGCGGCGATCACCGCTGCGATTTGCCAGAGTCCGGAGGCGCACCCGGATCCGCAACAGCGCTGGCTGGCGGCCATGGCCGCAGGCGGTTTTTATCTGCTGGCAGGTCTGTTCGGCGGATCGATCACCGCCCTGATGTCGGCTTTACCCGCGGCGTGGATCCAAATGCTGGCCGGCCTGGCGCTGCTTGGCACCATCGGCGGCAGCCTGTTTCAGGCGGTACATCAGGCCAGTGAGCGCGATGCGGCGGTGCTGACCTTCCTGGTCACCGCCAGCGGCGTGACGCTGGCGGGAATTGGTTCGGCCTTCTGGGGCGTGGTGCTTGGTGGGGTAAGCTATGGCGTGTTATCCGCGCTGCGCCGCCCTTAGCTGGGACGGCGTCAGGCCGGTGGCCGCTTTCACCCGATGGCTGAAATGGCTGGCGGAGCTGAAGCCGCAGGCCAGCGCAATCTCCGTTAACGGCAGCGCGCTGTGGCAGAGCAGATTTTGCGCCCTGGCCATTCGCTGCTGCATCACATATTGATGCGGGGCCATATTCAGCGACTGGCGGAACATGCGGGCAAAATGGAACTCACTGAGTCCCGCCTGTTGCGCCAGGTCGGCCAGGGTCAGCGGCTGATCGAGGTGGGCATCGATCCAGGCCAGCACGTGACGCTTCACGCCCGGCGCCAGCCCTCCGGTGACCGTCGGCAAACGCCACTGCACGGTGGAATAGTGCTGGATCAGATGGGTGAGCAGTAAGCTGCTGGCGGCGCTGAGGGTCAACTGGTTCGCCGGCTGTCGCCAGTCATTGGCCAGTAAAAACTGGCGGTACACCGCGGTGATTTTGTCATCGCTGGCGAAGGTTTTTTCCTGCAGGGTGAAGTTTGCCGGGCTACGATCCCACACCTCTTCGCCGACGCGGCGCAGGTGCTCATCGGTACAGTAGAGATGCACAAAAGACAGATCGCCGCGGATATCCCAGACGCTCTCATCCCCTTTCGGCATCAGACAAAAGCGATCCGGGCCGCCGCCATTTTTCCAGCCGTGCGGCGTCTTTTGATAGCTTTCATAGCCATCGGCGACGTACAGGCTCAACGTATGGTGATCGCTGCGCACCGTCACGGTATCGCAATTGTTGTACCAGGCGGCCAGTTGAATTCCGGAATTCAGCTCCACCGTGCCCCGCAGCACCGCGTTCTGTCGCCGTAATGTTTCAAACGTCCCGTAACCCATTGCCTTCACGCATCTGCCCGTAAAAGCTCTAGTCTAGGGAGACTCCGGCGCGGTTTCCAGTCCTCACCGCAGGCGAATGACAAATAAGCGCAAGAATTTGCAAGCCGACAACAAGCGGGTGAAAGCTGCCGGTTGCGACAGGCGGCATACTCCTCCCTTCAACAAGCAGAGGAGAGTCAGGGTGAACGCATTACTTTATGCACTCGTTGTCGTGATCTGGGGGACAACGTGGATTGCGATTTTTTTACAACAAGGGCCGGTGGCCGCGCCGGTATCGATTTTCTGGCGTTTCGCCGTAGCCAGCGTCACGATGCTGGCGATTCTGCTCGTCACACGACGCCTGCGGCCGCTGGGCGCGAAAGATCATCTCTGCTGCCTGCTGCAGGGCTGCTGCGTCTTCTGCTTCAATTTCTGGTGTTTTTATACTGCCGCGGCCTGGATCAACACCGGTCTGGAATCGGTGATCTTTTCCATGGCCGTACTGTTTAACGCCATTAACAGCTTTCTTTTTTTTCGCCAGCAGCCGCCGGGCCGCTTCTGGGCCGCCGCCGCGCTGGGCCTCGCCGGTATCGTCACCCTGTTCTGGGATGACCTGCTGGCCAATGGGCTAAACGCCTCGCTGCTGTGGGGGATCGGTCTGAGCGCCCTGGGCACCTACGGCTTTTCACTGGGCAATATGTTCAGCATTCGCCACCAGCGGCGAGGGCTGGAAACCCTCACCACCAACAGTTGGGCGATGCTCTACGGGACGCTGGTGATGGGCGCGATCGCCCTGCTACGTGGCGATAATTTTATGCCGGAGTGGACCGTCAGCTACCTTGGCGCCCTGCTTTACCTGGCGCTGTTCGGCTCAGTGATCGCCTTTGGGGCCTATTTCACTCTCGTGGGGCGCATCGGCGCCAGCAAAGCCGCCTACAGTACGCTGCTATTTCCGCTGGTCGCATTATCCATTTCCACCGTCTATGAAGGGTATGTCTGGCACAGCAACGCCGTGATCGGGCTGGCGCTGATCCTGCTGGGTAACCTGGTGATGTTTGCCAAACCGGAACAGCTGCTGCTGCGCCGAAGGCTGGCCTGAGGAGACAGAAGAGAAACAGCGCCGTCGTCAGACGGCGCTGGCACGATTAACGCTGAGAGGGATCGAATTTGACGGCGTCGACCGCCATATCATCGATCACCTGCTTCAGGGTATCGACGGTCAGCGGCGTATTCTCATTCGCCAGGGTTTTGCCTTCCCCTTTACGAACGACCTTGATGACCGGCTTATTGGTGCTGGCGTCAATGACCTCCGCCTCAAAGTACAGATCGGTGTCCATGGTACGATGGCCGGTGGCGGCCTGGGTGCCGGCGACAATCATAGCGACCGGGATCACTTCATAGAACTGCAGCCCCTCTTTGCTGGAATCCACCCCGGTGATCGCCCCGCGGAAGATGAGGCTGCGCTTGCCGGCGGTAGTGGCCAGCGGTTTACGCTCGGAAATAGCCTGTTTCAGCTCTTTGTTGGTGTAGTTAAGAATATCCTGCAGCGCCTTTTCCCCTACCTGGGTGGTCGGCTTCGGTACCGGATAGTAGGTCACCGGGTGATAAACGATATTGTCATAGTTGGCTGGATTGAAGTTCGGATCGATCCAGCGCAGCTCCGGCTTGCCGGAGGCAGAGGTCGTTTCTTTCAAACTGGAATAATCTTTTAAGAAGCCCGAATACTGATTCGGTTGCGCCACTTTCGCCGCACAGCCGGTCAACGCCAATATTCCCGCCAGAGCGGCGACTTTCAGTAAAACGCGAGTACGCATAGAGAGATCCCTGTAAATGCAGTTTTTTTTCGGCAGACGTTATAGCAAATAGGACCCACTAGTTTTGTGACAAAAAAAGGGCTTCGTCAAGGAAGATTTATAAATATTGATAGGATGAACATTACGTTATTAAATAATCACTTAAAACAGGCAGAAGGCTGCTTTTTATCCCTCTTTTATACGGTGACTTCCTCGCTTATTTTCCCTGCTCTTCACCTTACTACGCGGCGCGGGCAACGTCCTGATTCCCCACGCCGCCGCGTATCAGGCAGGCTTGCGCGCCAACAGGGTGGCGAAGCGCAATTTGATGCGATTGCCGTTGGCGTCGGTGCGATGCAGCTCGCCGACGTCCTCATTGTATTTCAGCAGCTCCCAGCCCTGGTAATAATCACGAAGCTCATCGGGTTTAAAGGCAAACGGGAAGCCGACGGTGCAGGGATAATCTTCGGTATCCATTGCCGCCACAATCAGGTTATAGCCACCGGCGGCGGTGCAGCGCTGCATATTGGCGATCAGACCCGGGATGGTGTCAGGCTCCAGGAACATCATCACCACGGTGGAGAGGATCAGGTCATACTCCCCATCAAAGGTCAGGCTATTGAGGTCTGTTATCGCGGTGCGGAGATTTTCCAGCGCCTCGGCAGCGCGAATACTTTCCAGATTATTGATGCTCATCGGATTTTTATCCCACGCCGTCACCGTGAATCCGTTCGCCGCCAGATAAAGGCTGTTACGCCCGTTGCCACAGCCCAGATCCAGCGCCCGCCCCGGCGGCACCACTGTCGCAGCATGCAGCACCTCGGAATGGGTGCGTGTCAGGCCATATTTATCACTAAAATAATCCGCGTCACGCGTTGTCATGATCCTTCCTTCTTATTCAGGAGTGTTTCCCGGTCGACCTGTACCAGCAGTTTCCCGCTCACCAACAGCAAAATTGTGCGCAGTAACAGCAGGCCGACAACCAGATTGCTAAAAATAAACAGCGGCATTGCCAGATGGTGAAAAAAGCCGTCCGCCCTGGCCTGGCCGAGATGCAGGCCGGTGGTGGCCAGTGCGGAAATACCGAACGAGAAGCTCCAGAAGGAAGCATTGAACGGCTGGCGAAGATACCAGGGCATCAGGCGCAGCATGAACAGTAGCTGCAGCAGGCCGTAACCAAACAGCAGCTTCGCGAAGGTATCCGCTTCCCCACCGTTGACGCTGAGCCAGGCGCTGCAGGCCACCAGCGCAGGCGCCAGTTGGATCCCCAGCGAGGTGCGCAGCGGCGTCGGCAGCTCGCCCGCGCTGCGCAGACGCTGGAGGATCGCCGGCTCGAGGCTCAACCAGGAGAAGACCCCGGCGCCGAGGAACACCAGCCCGCCGTCGGTAAATCCCAGCGCGCCGCAGGCCATCGCGCTAATGAAATTATTGGCCACCGTGGGCAGATAGAGCCCCGGCGTGGTGGCCTCGTGAGGATGCGTCCCCCGCCACAAGCCGCCACTTTGCCAGGCGGCATAGGCAAGCTGCAGCGCCACCCCCGGCACAAACAATCCCAGCGCCAGCGGTCGCCACCAGGGCACCAGCCCGATCGCCACCAGCAGCGTGGTGGCCGGAAACAGGCTGACAAAGCTGCTGCTGACCGGATGACGCATCTCCCGTAGCACGCTCGCCGGAAAGCGAATTGCCCGGCTGATAAACGCCATGCTGAGCAGCGCCCACATCGCAATCGCCAGCATCACCAGACCATCGCCGATGCTGCGGCTAACCGGCCAGAGCGTGCTGGCGTAGCGCCAGGCGAAGCCCATTCCGATGGTGCCGAGCACCATACCAAAATAGCCTGCCGGCAGGTTCAGCGCCTGCCGCGGCGTTTGCTTGCTCTTCATTTTGTTGATGATATCAATTTAATTTGAAGTTGCATTTTAAAGGAACCTTATCCCGCGCGCTACGGTGATCTTTGCTATGTTTATGTTAACCATAAGTAATGAGGATCGGGAATGCGTAAATACCGTCTCAGCGAACAGACCCGGCAGTATTGTTACCAGGAAGAGGCTGGCAAACAGAGCGTCACCCTGCGCCAGATAGTGGCGCTTATCGATTTCGCTGACGTCAAAGCAGGCAGCGAAGGCGGTTGGGTGGACGCGGAAAGCGCTCTCAGCCAACAGGGAGAGTGCTGGATCTACGATGCCAACAGCGTGGTTTTCGCCGGGGCAAGTATCCGCGACGACGCTCGCTTAACCGGGCCCTGCGTGGTCAGCCACGAGGCCGCCATCGGCGGACGGGCATGCATTCATGCCTCGCACATTAGCCATCACGCGCAGATAAGTGACAACGTCACGATTAATCATAGTCTGGTGCGCGGTTACTGTCGCCTCGCCGACGAGGCGCGTCTCCTGCCGCACTGTCAGGTGATTGCCGCCCGCGGTCTGACCGCCGATCGCGACAAAGTCCTGCAGATTTATCAGCGAGCCACCGTTAGCGCCTCGCGTATTCTTCATCAGGCGCAAATCTACGGCGATGCCTTTGTCGAGCACGCTTTTGTCGAACATCGCGCAGAAGTGTTCGACCAGGCAAGACTGGAGGGGAACGAAGAAAACGACGTCTGGGTGTGCGATAACGCCCGGGTTTATGGTCATGCGCGACTGATCGCCGGTCGCGGAGAGGATGCCATTCCCACCGTGCGCTACAGTTCGCAGGTGGCGGAGAATGCGGTGATTGAAGGCAACTGCCTGTTAAAGCACCGGGCGATGGTCGGGGGCGAGGCGCAGCTGCGCGGTGGTCCGATTCTGCTCGACGACGATGTGCTGATCCAGGGGCGGACAGTCATCATCGGCGATGTGATCGTTGAGCACCAGGTATCCATCAATGACGAGGTGCAGATTGCCGCACAGGAGGGAGAGGCCATTCATCTGCGCGGCCCGAAAACGCTTGACGGCCAGCAGCACATCACCCGCACGCCGCTGTTAGGCGCCCTCTAGCGCCTCGTCGCGGTCAATAATGCGCGAATAGATATTCTGATCGTCATAGCTGCCGTTCAGATACTCGGCCTGCCTGAGGCAACCTTCAAGAACGAACCCATTGCGCAACGCCACCTGGTTACTGCGGGTATTGGCCACCCGGCATTTGATCACAAACCGGCGCACCAGCCCGCTGTGGGCATAATGGTGGATAAAGGCCTGCAGGGAGCGGGAAAGCAGCCCCTGCCCCTGGTACTCTTCATCGATCCAGTAACCGATATAGGCCGTTTTGTTCTGCGGCTCGATCTGGTTGAACGACAGAACGCCAACGAGTCGATGGTCGAGAAACAGCAAAAACATTTTGGCGTAATCCCGCTGATGCAGAATCACGTTACCCTGCACATGGCGGCGGGTCTCCTCTTCGCTGTTCACTTCGGCGGGCCAGTTGAGCGATTGCTGCAGCCAGTGGCGGTTTTTCACCACCAGCTGGTGCAGATCGCTGACGTAGCGCTCATCAATCGCGATAAGCGTCAGTGCGTCGGTCACCGGGATCGTCTCAGGTACTGCGGGAATATCTGTAGTCATGGGGCTCTCTACTGGCCCGCAGGCGTTGCTTGCGGGCCGCGGCTGTCACGGGATTATTTCATGATCCGGTCGTCAACGTAGTTACGTTTATCCGGCGCCGGCGGGAAGTACTGATAGAGCCAGGTTTCGCTGATGGCTTCGCCCTGACAGCGCAGGAACAGGCGCATCTCCACCGGGTCGGTCGAGTCGGAGGTCGGATACCAGTCGAAGAGGATCCGGTAGCCATCGAACGGCTCGACATAGAGGATCTCAATCTGCTTCGCTTCCCCGCTGGAGAGGGTGATCACCGGTTCAATACCGCGCGGCGCGGCGGCCTTCAGATCGCCGCCGACAAAATCGATGGCAAAACGACGCGCCCACTTATCCGGATAGTGCTCGCCCGGCGCCCAGCCTTCCGGGAAGCCCCCCATCCCGGTGCGGGTGGCGAGCACACGCGCCAGCGGGGTGCTCACCGGCGGCTGCGCGCTCCAGTAGAGACGGTAGCGGAAGTCCAGTTCGTCGCCCGCCTTCACCGCTTTTTCCGGCTGCCAGAAGCAGACGATATTATCCAGCGTTTCGCCGGTGGTTGGGATCTCCATCAGGCTGACCGCCCCTTTCCCCCACTGGTTACGCGGCTCAACCCACAGGCTGGGGCGCTTGTTATACCAGCCCATCACGTCCTGGTAATGGGAGAAATCGCGGTCCAGCTGCAGCAGACCGAAGCCGCGCGGGTTCTTGTCCTGGAAGGCGTTGAACTGCAGCTTCTGCGGGTTATTCAGCGGCCGGCAGACCCATTCGCCGTTCCCCAGCCACATCGACAGCCGATCGGAGTCGTGGATCTGCGGGTGGATGGTATCGCACATCCGGCGCTCGTTGTTGCCGCAGCTGAACATACTGGTCATCGGCGCGATACCCAGCTGTTTGATGTCCTTGCGGGCATAAAGGTGGTTTTCCACGTCCATGATGACCTGGGTATCCTGGCAATGGATGGTGAACTTGTAGGCCCCGGTGATGCTCGGGCTATCCAGCAGCGCATAAACGGTAAAGACCGTGGCGTCCCCTTTAACCGTTTCGAACCAGAAGGAGGTGAAATCAGGGAACTCTTCCGGGGTATCGGTAAAGGTGTCTACCGCCAGCCCACGAGCCGACAAGCCGTACTGGTAGGTGCTGTCTACCGCGCGGAAATAACTGGCGCCAAGGAACGCCACGATATCGCGGCGCGCCAGCTCCGGCGCTTTAAACACCCGGAATCCGGCGAAGCCGAGGTCGGACTGCCCTTCCAGCTGGCGGGTGTCGACCCCGGCGTCATTGTACTTAAACAGCTCAGGGCGGAAATGGATCTCGCGCGCCTGCTGAGTGGCGGCGTCAAGAGAGAACATCCGCACGCGGCGACGGAACCCCATCCCGACGTGGAAAAACTGGATGTCCAGTTTGCGTTCTTCGATGTTGTTCCACAGCGAGTGGTTGGCGTCATACTGGATGCTGTTATAAGCCTGCGGAGTCAGATTGGCCAGCGTCGGCGGCAGATCGCGCGGGGCGCCGCCCCATGGCTGGCGCGCCAGATCGTGGGCCATCGCCTGCAGCACGGTGTAATCGAAACGACGCGTTTGCCCGTCGGCAATACCCGCGTCTTCGGCAAAAGCGGCCTGACTGAATAAGGAAGCGACTCCTGACGTCCCGCATACGGCGGCAACAGCCATGGAAGATTTAAGAAAACGTCTGCGGTTCATGCCTGAGAAAGCGTCCTTCTGCACGGGTGAATTGATTCGCAACGCGTCATCACGCTGCGTGATAAATTCCGCCCACTCTAGACAAAAACGATTAATAATCCAATTGTTGCCCGCAGAAAAAAGGTAAAAAAGCCCTGTCTACCGGAACAACCCGTTTTTTTACTTTTCCTTCGACGTGCGGCCGGGGAAAGAACAGACTGCCGGCCGCTTTTTCGCCTGACCATTGAGCGGATAGCTCTTCCTCGCTGCGGTATATTCATCACACCTATGCCCCGCCGCCCTGCGTTTTTTTTAGGCACGATTGGCGCAAATTTCCGCCACATCCGGTGCTAACTTTTCACCGGTAACCGCTATATTTCTTCATGTTAGCGGCCAACACGGGAGAGCCGTTCGGGCTGTCCCTCCACGCTCTCCAGGGAATTCATTCAGGAGTCATGCCATGCAAGTGAAAGCAGCCGTCACGCTGGGCTACCAGCAACCTTTCGTCATCAAGGATGTCGACGTCTCCCCTCCGGGGAAGGATGAGATATTAGTGAAAATTGTCGCCACCGGGGTCTGTCATACCGACGCGGTGATGCGCGATAACCCGGGAGTGGTGCCTATGCCTGCCATCCTCGGCCATGAAGGCGCCGGGATCGTCGCCAGCGTCGGGGAGGCGGTCAGCGGTATCAGAGTCGGAGACCACGTGGTGCTCAGCTATGCCGCCTGCCACCATTGCGAAAATTGTTTAAGCAACCACCCTTCAGCTTGCGAAGATTTTAATACGCTTAATTTTGGCGGCCGACGCGAGGATGGCACCACCCCCTATCGGCTGGGCGATCAGGATCTGTCCCTGTTCTTTGGCCAGTCGTCCTTCAGCCAGTATGTGGTCACCCGCGCCAGCAACGCCGTGGTGGTCGACCCGGAGGTCGATCTCACCCTGCTCGGCCCGCTGGGCTGCGGCATCCAGACCGGCAGCGGGACGGTGCTCAACCGCCTGAAACCGGTGATTGGGGAATCGATTGTGGTGTTTGGCTGCGGCGCCGTGGGGCTCAGCGCCATCATGGCGGCGAAATTAACCGGCTGCTCTCAGATCATCGCTGTCGATATTCATGCCAGTCGCCTCGCCCTGGCGGGCGAACTGGGCGCCACCCATCAGATCAATGGCAAGGAACAGGATGCCGTGGCCCTGATCAAACAGATCACCGGCAAAGGCGCTCACTACGCGGTGGAAACCACCGGCGTATCGGCCATCGTGCTGCAGGCCGTACACGCGGTGAAACCATTAGGTACGGTGGCCATCGTCGGCTTTACCGGGGATATCACCTTTAACGTGCAGAACGATCTGATGGCGGAGGGCAAGTCGCTGGTCGGGGTGATTGAAGGCGATGCCGTCCCGGCGCTGTTTATTCCGCTGCTGGTGCAGCAGTACAAGCAGGGAAAATTCCCCATCGATAAGCTTATCGTTCGCTATCCGCTGGCCGATATTAATCAGGCTTTCGCCGATTCGGCGTCTGGCAAGGTGATAAAGCCCGTGGTCGTCATGTGAGTGAACGCCGCCACCAACCGGTGGCGGCAGTTGCTCAGCCGCACCTCAGCGCATTTACTCCAGCGTCACGTGATGCTTCATCACCCGGCGAAACAGCGCCAGCCGGGCGCGCATAAAGCGATTTTCCACTTTAAAGCCGGCACGCTTATGCAGGCCAATGCGCAACAGACGATCCCGTCCGCGCAGGCACGCTGGCCAGCGCACCGCGCCGGCAAGCGCCTGGTCGCCGCTGGCGACGCGGGCAAACTGGGCCCAATAGTCAGCCACCTGAGCGGCGAAGGCCAGATCCGCTTCGCTGGCATACTGACACACCGGGTCGGTCAACCGCAGGTTATCAAACACGTAGGGCACCTCGTTGCCATGCCAGGCGCCGTGCGGATAGGTGTCATGCTCCGCCTCCGCAACATAATCAAACCAGTAGCGCCAGCACGGCTGCCCCACGCGCTGCTGCGCCTGCATCACCACATAGCCGAGGGTGGTGAAGGCCATGTCGCGGCACACTTCCCGCCCCAGCGCCTCATCGCCCTTCACGCCGGGATAAAGGAGTTTGATCAGCCCCAGTCCCAGGCGGCGCTCACGGCGCAGCTTCTGGATCTGCCCGGCGATATCGACGCCAAACACGGCCATCACGCTGGCTTCATCGCTGTTGGAGCCGATCATCACCGGCATTGGATGCTGGCGCCCGGCAAAAAAGGTCTCCAGCATCGGCTGCGGCAGCACCGCGTCGCCGACGATGGGGGCCGGCCCTGTGTTCAGCGGCGCGGTGAGCGACCAGAAGGCCTCCGCCGGGATCGCCCGCAATTCCTCAGCGCTGGCTTGCGGTAAGGCAAAGTGTTCCGCCAGCAGGCGGCCTTTCTCCAGCGCCTTCTCTCGCGGCAGGTCAGGTAACGTATACCCGCTCTGAATAATCGCTTTATGGAACAACCCTTTCGCTTTCGGCGAGGCCATCAGCGACAGCACGCTGCGCGCCCCGGCGGATTCGCCAAACAGCGTGACGTTGGCGGCATCCCCGCCGAAGGCGTGGATATTCTCCTGAACCCACTGCAGGGCGGCAATCTGATCGAGCAGCGCGAAATTATAGAGACGTTCGCCCGCCTCTTCTTCCAGCGCCGGATGGGCGAAAAAGCCGAGATGGCCCAGCCGGTAGTTGACCGTCACCACCACCACATCGCGGCTGGCTAACGCTTTTCCATCGTAAGGCGGCAGGCTGCCGGCGCCGATGGTAAACCCGCCGCCGTGCAGCCAGACCATCACCGGCAGCGGCTGCGCCGCAGCAGCAGGTGCCCAGATATTGAGATATAAGCAGTCTTCGCTGAAAGCGCCGGGATCGCCGCCGCCGAGCTCACGGCAGTAGTCAATGTCCTGCCAGCTGGCGGCGGAAAAGGCGTCGGCCTGGCGGACGCCCTGCCAGCGGGCAGGAGGCTGCGGCGCGCGCCAGCGCAGCGGGCCCACAGGCGGCGCGGCATACGGAATGCCGCGCCAGATATGGATCCCCTGCTCTGCGCTCCCGGATACGGTTCCCTGGCGGGTTTTCGCCAACGGTTTCGACGGATGTTGCATAACCTGCTCCCTGTAAGGCTGATGCCAGCAGGGTACTGATTTTACAGCAGACCGCAACGTCGTTTGCTGCGCTCCTCCGCCTGTCGGTACAGGGCAAACTCATCCTCCACCGGGCAGCCCAGCGCCGTCTCAAAGGCTTCGCGGCTGGCATTCCCGTGGCTGCGCGCCTGCGTTTCGTTGCCCAGATTAGACTGAAAAATGCCCGCCGCGCTGACCGGTAAAAAATCTTCATAAATAATCGGCTGGGCGACCACCCACCCGCGCTCAATCAGCGGCTGCGGATCGTCCCCCGGGCGAAACGCCTGGCGATGCGCCTCGCCGGCGGGCGTCAGGCGGTAGCGAAACCAGGCCAACCCCTGCTGACGGAGCAGAAATTCGCTGTCGGGGAATTCGCGGAATACCTCCTGCAGATGCAGCTGATGGCTGAGATTGTCCTTTCCTGTCCCTGCCGCCTGCAGCAGTCGGTCGTACAGTGCGCGTCCTTTTGGCGTTAGCGCAATGCCGCGTTGCTCAATTTCGCCAAAGCGGGCGCTGTGGGTGCCTTTATGCTCACCGGCGAACATCACCGGCTCCTCAAGCGCCTTAAAGCTGGTCTGCCGCAGGAGGATCGGGACCTCCCGGCGCGGTGGCCCTTCAATCAGCGCTTTGGGTTCAATACCACACTCGGGCATCAGGGCCTGGGCGCGGTCAATATCCAGCGTCCGCGGCGTGAGGTGATTGATATGGCATCCCGGAAAGCAGACCACATCGGCAATCAGGCGGTGCTCGCGATGCAGAGCATGGTAGGTCTCCTCATCGACGGTGGCATGCCGGTGCCAGCGGAAGGTCTCCAGCGCCTCCTGCACAAACTCGCGCGCGTCTGCAGAGGTGAATTCGCCCTCAGCTTCATACTGCGCAATCAGCGCCAGACAGCGGGGGGTAAAGATTTTGCGCCGGGCAAGGATGGCCTCGGCCCGCTCGCGCAGGGCGCGATTTTCAATCAGCTCCAGGCGCAGCAGCGAGGTGAAAACCCGAAACGGATTGCGCGCCAGCGCGGCATCGTCGATGGGACGAAAGGCCGTGGAATGGACCGGCACGCCGGCCTGTGAGAGATCGTAATAGCTGACGGGATACATCCCCATGATGGCAAACATGCGACGCAGCGTCGCCAGTTCCTCCGCTGTGCCCACGCGGATTGCGCCGTGGCGCTCCACGTTTAAGCGCGCCAGCTCGTCGGCATTGGCCAGTTGTTCATGCAGCTGCGGATTATTTTCCAGTACCGCGAGATTGACGTCAGCCACCAGCTCCAGCAGCGTCCCGTATTGCGGAACTTCCTGCTGGTACATAGCCGACATGGCCTGCGAAAACTGCTCCCGAATCTCATCAGCCGTGATGGTGTTCGCCATGATGTGTTACCTCCAGTGAATACTTCCTGGAGTGTAGGAAAGCTGCCTCCTGGCGGGGGGAAGAATTTACAAACTGTGATGGCGATAACCTGCTTCCGCTAGCAGTCATTGCACAAAACATAACCCACGGTTATGAAAAACACCCGGTAATTTCACTTTAAATTAACAATACATTTACACAGACTGTTTCTGGCGACATTACAACAACATGCCCCTCTACCGTCTACACGGAGTACCCGATGAACGACAAATGGTCCCCGCGCGAGGTTATCCATCGCGATTACAGTAGCCACCCGCCCGCTTACGCGCCGGGCTATAAAACCAGCGTCCTGCGCTCACCGAAGAATGCCCTGATCTCCGTGCAGAACTCATTGTCAGAGATCACCGGGCCGGTCTTTAGCCGTGACGATCTGGGCCCTCTGGATAACGATCTTATCCTTAATTACGCCAAAGAAGGCCTGCCGATTGGCGAGCGGATCATTGTCCACGGTTACGTGCGCGATGGTTTTGGCCGACCGATGAAAAACACCCTGGTGGAAGTCTGGCAGGCCAATGCCGGCGGCCGCTACCGACATAAAAAAGATCAGTATCTGGCCCCGATTGACCCGAACTTCGGCGGCTGCGGCCGGGTGCTGACCGATGAAAACGGCTATTACTGTTTTCGCACTATCAAGCCCGGCCCCTACCCGTGGCGTAACCAGGCCAGCGACTGGCGTCCGGCGCATATTCATTTCTCGCTCTCGGGTGAAGCCTGGGCGCAGCGCCTGATCACTCAGATGTATTTCGAAGGCGATCCGCTGATCAAACAGTGTCCGATCGTCCGAACCATTAATAATGACGACGCCGTGCGCACGCTGATCGCCGAGCTGGACATGCACGCCGCCGTACCGCTGGATTGTCTGGCCTACCGCTTTGACCTTGTTCTGCGCGGCCATCGCGCCACGCTGTTTGAAAATCGCACTCAGGGGGCCGCCCGATGAAAGAGTATCTGCCTGAAACCGCCTCGCAGACGGCGGGACCCTATGTTCATATCGGTCTGGCGCCTGACGCCGCGGGCTTTCATATTTTTGAGAAAAACTTTGGCCCGGTCCTCACCACCGCGGATACCACCGGGGAGCGGATCACCATTGAAGGCCGGGTTATCGACGGCTCCGGAACACCGGTCCGTGATGTGCTGCTGGAGATCTGGCAGGCCAACGCCGCAGGACGCTATAACCATCCTGACGACCGTCAGCAGCAGAAAGCTGTCGACCCGGGCTTCCGCGGCTGGGGGCGTACCTGCTCTGATTTCACCTCCGGCGTCTGGCGCTTTGACACCATTAAGCCGGGCCCGGTTGTCGGCCGCGATGGCCGCCTGATGGCGCCGCACGTCAACCTGTGGGTGGTCGCCCGGGGGATCAACATCGGCCTGAACACACGGATGTATTTCGCCGATGAACATGAGGCCAACGCCAGCGACCCGGTGCTGAATCTGATCGAGTGGGAAGTGAGACGCAAAACCTTAATCGCCGAACGCGAGGTTCGTGGTTCGGAAGTGGTCTATCGCTTCGATATTTATCTGCAGGGCGAAAACGAAACCGTCTTTTTCGATATCTAGCGGCCACGCCGATAAACGCCTTCCCCTCGTCCTGCGGGGGGAAGGCGTTTTAAACCGTGGGGAAAGATCTTGTAATGTAATCAGGTCAAATGTTAATAATATTTTGCTATCTGGTTATCAAATTTAAACAAGGCCGCTTGTCTCTTTCACCGCTGTGTTTTTAACATCATCTACTATGGAAAAAAATGGTCTCTTCAGTCAGCGCATTCGCTTGCGCCATCTACACACCTTCGTGGCCGTCGCTCAACAGGGAACGCTGGGGCGCGCGGCTGAAACTTTAAATCTGAGCCAGCCTGCACTCTCGAAAACGCTTAACGAGCTTGAACAGCTAACCGGTACCCGGCTGTTCGAGCGGGGCCGCCTGGGGGCGCAACTCACCCTGGTCGGCGAACAGTTTCTGACTCATGCCGTTAAGGTCCTTGATGCCCTTAACTCAGCGGGTCAGGCGCTGAACCGTAAAGAGGGGCTGAATAACGACATTGTGCGTATCGGCGCGCTGCCTACCGCCGCGCTGGGGATCCTGCCAACGGTGATCGGCCAGTTCCATAAGCAGCAAAAAGACATCACGCTGCAGGTCGCCACCATGAACAACACCATGCTGCTGGCAGGGTTAAAATCCGGGGAGATCGATATCGGTATCGGACGCATGTCCGACCCGGATCTGATGAGTGGACTCAACTATGAACTGCTGTTCCTCGAATCCCTGAAACTGGTGGTTCGCCCGGGACACCCCCTGCTTCAGGAGACCGTGACCCTGAGCCGGGTAATGGAGTGGCCCGTCGTCGTTTCGCCGAAGGGCACCGTACCGCGGCAAAACGCCGAAACGTTGCTCCAGAGCCAGGGCTGTAAAATGCCCGCCGGCTGTATCGAGACCCTCTCGGCTTCGCTGTCACGCCAGCTGACGGTCGATTTTGACTATGTGTGGTTCGTACCTTCCGGAGCGGTGAAAGACGATCTTCGCCGGGGTGTGCTGAGCGCCCTGCCGATTGCCACCCAGGGCGCCGGAGAGCCCATCGGCATTCTAACCCGCGTCGATGCGACGCTCACGCCAGGTACGCAAACCTTGCTCAGCGCCATCCGCAAGTCAATGCCTGCCTGACCCCGCTTTCTCCCCGGTAGCCCTGCCGGGGAGCCTACGTACGTCGATGTGGTGCGACGGACGGCGCAACACATTTAGCAAAATAATCATTTAGTGCGAAATCATTCATTAACAATTGCGTAAATTTCTTTAACAGATCTATCATATCGCGATTTCACCAAATGGTTCATTTGAAATCACATCAAGCAATAAACCTGCGTTTATGAAGGTGCAAACCTCTTCATTCAAAAATAAAACAGAAAACACCTGTTTCATTTGGTTCATGATGAAGTGGCGGGAGTGGTTAAGGAGATTACATGGCAACTGGCAACGCGCCGCGCGGATTCCCCCGGATCCTGCAGTGGCTTCTCGCCGGACTGATGCTCATCATCGGTCTGGCTATGGGTATTCTTGGGGCAAAACTGGCCCTCGTCGGCGGTACACTGTACTTCGCGCTGATGGGCGTGGTCATGGTCATCGCGGCGGTGTTGATTTTCCGCAACCGCCGCGGCGGTATTCTGTTATACGCCGTGGCGTTTATCGCCTCGGTGATCTGGGCGATTAGTGACGCTGGCTGGAGCTACTGGCCGCTCTTCTCGCGCCTGTTTGCGCTCGGCGTCCTGGCCTTCCTGGCCGCCCTGGTCTGGCCTTTCCTCGCCAGCCCACCGGCAAAAAAAGGCCCGGCATATGGCGTCGCCGCCGTTCTCGCCGTGGCGCTGGCGGTGAGCTTTGGCTGGATGTTCAAATCCGAACCACTGGTTAGCGCCACTGAAGCGGTGCCAGTGAAGCCCGTCGCGCCGGGCGAACAGCAGAAAAACTGGGCGCACTGGGGTAACACCACCCACGGCGACCGTTTCGCCGCGCTGGACCAAATCAACAAACAGAACGTCAACCAGTTGCAGGTGGCCTGGGTGGCGCATACTGGCGATATCCCGCAGAGCAATGGCTCCGGGGCGGAAGATCAAAACACCCCGCTGCAGATTGGCGATACTCTGTACGTCTGCACCCCTTACAGCAAAGTGCTGGCGCTGGATGTGGACAGCGGAAAAGAGAAATGGCGCTATGACTCCAAATCCTCTTCGCCCAACTGGCAGCGCTGCCGCGGCTTAGGCTATTACGAAGAGAGCCAGGCGCAAACCGCGCCAGCGTCAGGCACACAGCCTGCTGCCTGTTCCCGTCGTCTGTTCCTGCCGACGATCGACGCCCGCCTGATCGCCATTGATGCCGATACCGGCAAACTGTGCGAAAGCTTCGGCGATGGCGGTATTGTCGACCTCAGCGTCGGCATGGGTGAAGTGAAAGCGGGCTACTATCAGCAGACCTCCACCCCGCTGGTAGCGGGCAATGTGGTAGTGGTGGGCGGCCGCGTCGCGGATAACTACTCCACCGGCGAACCGCCGGGCGTGGTCCGCGCGTTTGACGTCCACACCGGCAAACTGGCGTGGGCGTGGGATCCCGGCAATCCAGCGCTGACCGGTGTTCCGCCGGAAGGCCAGACCTATACGCGCGGTACGCCAAACGTCTGGTCGGCGATGTCCTACGACGCGAAGCTGAATCTGATCTATCTGCCAACCGGCAACGCCACGCCAGATTTCTTTGGCGGCGAACGTACCGCGCTGGACGATAAATACAGCTCCTCTATCGTGGCTGTGGATGCCACCACCGGCCAGGTGCGCTGGCACTTCCAGACCACGCACCACGATCTGTGGGACTTTGACCTGCCGTCTCAGCCGCTGCTGTACGATCTGCCTGACGGCAAGGGTGGTACCACTCCGGTGCTGGTGCAAACCAGCAAGCAGGGCATGATCTTTATGCTCAACCGCGAGACCGGCGAGCCGGTGGCCAAAGTGGAAGAGCGTCCGGTACCGGCGGGCAACGTCAAAGGTGAACGCTACTCTCCGACGCAACCTTACTCGGTAGGGATGCCGATGATCGGCAACCAGACGTTGACCGAATCCGATATGTGGGGGGCGACACCGATCGACCTGCTGCTGTGCCGTATTCAGTTCAAAGAGATGCGCCATCAGGGCGTCTTTACCCCGCCAGGTGAAGACCGTTCCCTGCAGTTCCCGGGCTCGCTCGGCGGCATGAACTGGGGCAGCGTTTCGGTGGATCCGAACAACAGCCTGATGTTCGTCAACGATATGCGTCTGGGTCTCGCCAACTATATGGTGCCGCGCGCGAAGGTGGCGAAAGACGCCAGCGGGATCGAGATGGGCATCGTGCCGATGGAAGGTACGCCGTTTGGCGCCATGCGCGAACGTTTCCTGTCGCCGCTGGGCATTCCGTGCCAGAAACCGCCGTTCGGCACCATGTCCGCGGTGGATCTGAAAACCGGGAAACTGGTGTGGCAGGTACCGGTTGGCACCGTAGAAGATACCGGGCCGCTGGGGATCCGGATGCACATGCCCATTCCGATCGGCATGCCGACCCTTGGCGCGTCGCTGTCGACGCAGTCCGGACTGCTGTTCTTCGCCGGTACCCAGGATTTCTACCTGCGCGCCTTTGATACCGCGAACGGGAAAGAGATCTGGAAATCGCGTCTGCCGGTCGGTAGCCAGTCCGGCCCGATGACCTACGTCTCACCGAAAACCGGTAAGCAGTACATTATTATCAATGCTGGCGGCGCCCGTCAGTCACCGGATCGCGGCGATTACATTATCGCCTACGCGCTCCCGGATCATCACTGATCGACCTAAGCAAAAGGGCCCATCCGGGCCCTTTTTTTATGGGTGACGATACGCCATCAGCGTTAGCGATTACTGGTCGCCAAAGTGGATCACGGTGCGAATCGATTTGCCTTCATGCATCAGATCAAAGGCCTCGTTAATCTGCTCCAGCGGCAGGCGATGGGTAATAAACGGGTCGAGGCGAATTTTACCGGCCATGGCGTCCTCCACCATTCCCGGCAGCTGACTGCGCCCTTTCACGCCGCCGAAGGCGGAACCGCGCCACACGCGGCCGGTCACCAGCTGGAACGGACGGGTCTTGATCTCCTGGCCCGCACCGGCTACGCCGATGATCACGCTCTCACCCCAGCCTTTATGGCAGCACTCCAGCGCCGCGCGCATCACGTTGACATTGCCGATGCACTCGAAGCTGAAATCCACCCCGCCGTCGGTCAGTTCGACAATCACATCCTGAATCGGCTTATCGTAGTCGTTCGGGTTGATAAAGTCGGTTGCGCCCATCTCTTTGGCGAGGGTGAACTTATCCGGGTTGGTATCGACCGCCAGAATGCGTCCGGCCTGCGCCTGCACCGCGCCCTGGATCACCGCGAGACCAATGCCGCCTAAACCAAAGACCGCGACGCTATCCCCGGGCTTGACCTTCGCCGTGTTGTGCACCGCGCCGATACCGGTGGTGACACCGCAGCCCAGCAGGCACACTTTATCCAGCGGCGCCTGCGGATTGACTTTCGCCAGCGAGATCTCGGCGCAAACCGTATATTCGCTGAAGGTGCTGGTGCCCATATAGTGATAAATCGGTTCGCCGTTATAGGAGAAACGGGTGGTGCCGTCCGGCATCAACCCTTTGCCCTGGGTGGCGCGCACCGCCTGACAGAGATTGGTTTTACCCGACTTACAGAACTTGCACTCGCCGCATTCGGCGGTATACAGCGGGATCACGTGGTCGCCCGGCTTAAGGCTGGTAACGCCCTCGCCCACTTCCACGACAACCCCGCCGCCTTCATGGCCCAGTACCGCCGGGAAAACACCCTCTGGATCGTCGCCGGAGAGGGTAAAGGCATCGGTGTGACACACGCCGGTGTGGGTGATTTTCACCAGAACTTCGCCTTTCTTCGGCGGCGCGACGTCAATCTCAACGATTTTTAACGGCTGGCCAGGACCAAAGGCAACTGCTGCGCGTGATTTCATAACTGTCTCTTCCTCGTCGTGATGTTATTTTAAATAGGATCGTAGCAGATGACCGACCTCTGCCATTCTCGCGGCCCGCTGGTCCGGGGTGGTCTCGCCGCTAACCAGCTCGTCCTGCAGGTGGATCTCCACCATTTCGCCCATCAGGCCATTTGCCGCACCGCGAATCGAGGCAATCTGCTGCAGGATTGTCATGCAGGGTTCGCCGGACTCCAGCGCGCGCTCGAGGGCCTCGACCTGGCCGCGGATGCGGCGTACGCGACTGAGCGCCCGTTTTTTATCTTCAGGTGAATGTGGCACGATTACGCCTCCGTATCATATAGGGGGGTATACTATATTTTATTACCCATAAAGGCAAAAAAAACCCCGTCGCGGGACGGGGTCAGGCAAAAAGGGTAACGATCATTTAGCGCTTACGAGGCATCATCCGCAGCAGGGTATTATCTTTCCACCAGTAATGATGGACCAGCGCGGCAAGGGCATGCAGGCCAATGACGAAGTACCCGGCGTTGGCTAACCATTCATGGATCGCCTTCAGGGTATCCACCCGCTCAAAATCGCTCTGTGGGGCATACGGCATGGTCAGGCCAAAGGCGTACCAGGGATTTCCGCGCCAGTACATCATCACCATCCCGATCAGCGGCAAGGCAATAAATAGCAGATAGATAACCAGATGGCCGAGATGAGCAAAACCGGTCATCATCGGCGACGGTTTCGGCACGATCGGCGGCGCTGGCGACTTCAGCCGCACCAGCAAACGCGCCACCATCAGCGCGCAGATGGTGATCCCGCAGGAGACATGAATCATATTAATCAGCGGCCGGTCACTACGGGGAAAAAATCCACGTAGCTCCATTGCCGCATAAGCCACCACCACCAGCAAAAAGACCAACCAGTGAATACCGATCTGCAGGCCCGAATATTTATCGCGCATGGAATTTCCTTAATGGAAAGAATGATATCGCCAACATAGCGGCCTTCTCTTAAATTTTCATTAACCTTTACGTTGAATTAACAATTGATTACCGCACTGCGCCGACCCGGGAAGGCGCAGCATGCCCCGACGTGCTGAAGCGAACAGGCAACCGGCAGTCGGTACGCTATTACAAAATTAAACAGTTTTGTCACCTTCCACCGCCCTGTCCTTCTCTATAGTAGAGAGCATCTGTCGAGCCACGTTGCGCATGGAGATGAGAATGAAGAAAATCGGCTTACCGCTATTGTTGCTGGCGTCGCTGGCTGTCCCGGCTTTCGCTGCGGACTGCCAGCCTAACGGCATTGGCGGATCATTTTGCATAAACGATGATGGCACCACCACCGACACGGTACCGAATGAAGTGAATGGTATGGATACTTACTCAAACAATGGCGGGTATACCAGCTCCCTGCCCGATCAGTCGGGGGCCGATGAAGCGCTGGAAGGCTCGACGATGTCGACGCAACAGGATACGGTCGCCAGCAGCGGCCAGGGCGATAGCGCGCTGGCTGGCCGCGACTGGCATGCACCGTCCAATCTCAATGATGGCGCCGCCACCTCCAGCATGAGTCTGCTGGATAAACCCTGAGATCGGATGCTAAGCGAGACTCCAGCCTGCGGCGCCGATAGCGACGGCGAACAGCAGGCAGGCCAGCGCCGTTTTTCGTAACAGCATGGTATAGAATGAAATCGCAACGCCAATAAAGACCACAATCAGAATCGGCCACATGCTTAATAGCAGCAGCAGAAAACCCTCAATATTATTATGGATTACGCTCTCCACATCCGCATCCTTGCCTCATCGTCGATAAAGTAAGCAGAATTTAATATGTAACATGAATACATTCAAATAAAATATAAATGCAAATGATTATGCACAGCATTCTGCGGCGGACGGTGGCTCGCCTGTCGCGGCGTCCTGGGGTGCCATCAGGAGCCGCCACGAAAAGAGACGTCAGGATGGTTCCAGGACCACTTAGTGGTACGCTCGTACTCTTGCTGGGATCGCGCTCCCCTTCAGACCTTCATTCGCCGCTGATATCCGACACTACGCGCCGGCGATGGCAGTCGCCTGGTTGCAGTTTATCCCCCTGAGCGGAACGCACATCCAGATACTGAAGCGGCTGACCGTGTTCGTTATCCAGCAGGACAGAATAGGTTTCCCCTTTATCAAACATATAACGCTCTCCCCATTGCCGCATCGCCACAACAATGGGAAACACAGATCTCCCCTTTTCAGTCAGGACGTATTCCTTGTAGGCGCTGCCATCCGATGCCGGTAAAATCGCGAAAATACCGATATCGACCAGGTGCTTCAGCCGCGAGGCAAGGATATTTTTGGCCAGCCCTAGATTCTTTTGAAACTCGCTGAATCGCCGCACATCGTCAAATGCCTCGCGAATAATCATCAGGCACCAGCGTTCTCCAATTGATTCAAGCGTTCTTGCCACCGGACATTCACTGGTTCTGAGTGATTCCTGTTTCGCCATCTGCGTGCTCTCCGTCTATCAGTCTGCTGTTGCCAGCTTAATCTCCCCTCGTAGCAGTTGCAAAAGAAAACCATTATGGCTAATTTTATAGGCATACTAGTTTTAAAAAGCAACCAGATCGCAGGCCTCTTATGAAATGCAAGGCAAGTTTGTGTACCGAGCACGAGATCCCGACAGCCTCCGCCCCTGTCACGATGCTGACCGCGGGGATAACGACGCTGTTTTCATTGACCTGCGCGCTGGCGGTAGCCAACGTTTATTCAGCTCAGCCTTTACTCGACTCGATGGCGGTCAGCCTGAAAGTGTCGCCCGGTATGATTGGCAGCGTCGTCACGGCAACGCAGGCGGGCTATGCCATTGGTTTGCTGTTCCTGGTTCCGCTCGGGGACGGGTTGAACCGTAAATACGTGGTGTTGACTCAGCTGTTGCTGTCAGTGGCGGCGTTAGTCGTGGCAGGGTTATCCCCTAATATCGCGATCCTGCTGGGGGCCATGCTGATCGTCGGGCTGATGGCCGTGGTGGTGCAGTTGATGGTGGCGTGGGTGGCGATACTGGCGACGCCGCAGAAACGAGGCCAGGCGGTAGGTACCCTGACCAGCGGCATTGTTTCAGGCATTCTTTTATCTCGTTTTATATCAGGGGCGATCGCTGATATCGCCGGCTGGCGAGCCGTTTATCTCACGGCTGCCTGTCTGATGTTGTTGATTGCCGGCGTCGTCTGGAAAGTCATGCCTTCGCCCCCGCCGCAGCCGCAAAAGCCCACTTATCTATCCTTACTGAAGTCAGTTTTTCAGCTGTACCTCACTGAACCGCAACTGAGAAAGCGCGGGATCCTGGCGCTACTGATCTTCGCCGCTTTCAGCATGCTGTGGACGACCATGGTCATGCCGCTCACCGCTCTTTCCCTGTCGCACACCCAGACAGGGATGTTTGGCTTAGCCGGCATCGCTGGCGTGCTGGCCGCCTCAAGGGCGGGCAGATGGGCTGACCAGGGATGGGCGCAGCGCACGACCGGCCTGGCGCTGGCGCTGCTGGCGCTCTCCTGGCTACCTATCGCCTTTGCCGAAACTTCTCTGCTCTGGCTGATAGCGGGCGTTATCGCACTGGACTTTGCGGTGCAGGCCGTTCATGTCACCAACCAGAGTCTGATTATTGCCGCCAGGCCTGCAGCGGCAAGCCGCCTGGTTGGGGCTTACATGTGTTTTTATTCGCTGGGCAGCGCGGCAGGTGCTATCGTCGCCACCCAGCTCTATTCTCACTGGGGATGGCAGGCGGTTTGCCTTGCCGGCGCCGCGGTCAGCGCCTGTGCTTTTCTGGTCTGGTCAGGATCGCGTCAATCATGAACGTCGTGCTCGCTGTAAAATGGCGCAGCGAAAAAGAGCGGAAAAGTGACCAGAGAAGCCCCAGCTGTTTGTATCGAATGGATTTTTTCAATGCTTTTAAACAGTTATGTACATGTTGTATAATGACGTGCACTTTAACTAAAAAAAGAGTGCGACCATGATTGATTCTTCATTGCCATTAACCGACATTCACCGCCACCTTGACGGTAACATCCGGGCCCAAACCATCCTCGATCTTGGCCGCGAGTTTAATATTGCCCTTCCCGCTTCCACCCTCGACACGCTGCGTCCCCACGTCCAGGTCACCAGCCTTGAGCCCGATCTGGTCAGTTTTCTTGCCAAGCTCGACTGGGGGGTAAAAGTCCTTGCCTCACTGGAAGCCTGCCGTCGCGTGGCATACGAGAACGTCGAAGACGCCGCGCGCAATGGCCTGCACTACGTTGAGCTGCGCTTCTCTCCCCGCTATATGGCGATGACCCACCAGCTTCCTGTCGACGGCGTAGTAGAGGCGGTGATCGCGGGCGTACGTGAAGGCAGCCGCGATTTTCAGGTCGACGCCCGCCTGATCGGCATTCTGAGCCGCACCTTCGGTGAAGCGGCCTGTCAGGAAGAGCTGGCGGCGCTGCTCGCCCACCGCGAGGGCATCACCGCGCTGGATCTGGCCGGTGATGAGCTGGGCTTCCCGGGCGCGCTGTTCCTCAACCATTTTAATCAGGCCCGCGACGCTGGCTGGCATATTACCGTCCACGCTGGCGAAGCGGCCGGACCGGAAAGTATCTGGCAGGCCATCCGCGAGCTGGGCGCGGAGCGCATCGGTCATGGGGTCAAAGCGGTAGAGGATCCGGCCCTGATGGACTACCTGGCCGAACATCAGATCGGCATTGAATCGTGCCTGACCTCGAATGTGCAAACCAGCACCGTGGCTTCGCTGGCCCAGCATCCGCTGAAGCAGTTCCTTGAGCACGGCGTGCTGGCGAGCCTCAACACTGACGATCCGGCGGTGCAGGGCGTCGATATCATTCACGAGTACACCGTGGCGGCGCCGGCGGCGGGCCTGAGCCGGGAGCAGATCCGTCAGGCACAGATCAACGGTCTGACCCAGGCGTTTCTGAGCGAACAGGAAAAAGCCGCTCTCATTCAGCGGGTGGCGAAAGGTTGATCACCGGCCCGGCGGCAGCGCTGCCGGGCTCCCCCTCACACCAGGCTGAGCGTGGCGCGATGTCTGGCCGACTCGATACCCAGCTCAATCAACGTCATGATCTGAATCGCCTCGCTGGCCGGGACCGGGTTTTCTCCCTCCCCGTTAAGCGCATCGCGAATGGCGGCATAGTAGGCGGGATAGTTGCCCGGCAGCGTCAGCCATGTCTCCTCGCTTCGTTCGTCGCCTTCGGCGCGGGTCAGAGTACCGTCGCGCATATCATACCCCCAGTCCTCCTGCGGCAGTCGTTCACCGTTTTTTAGCCGTTCCTCCTGAGGATCAAGGCCGAACTTAATATAGCTGGCCCGCGAGCCGTGGACGATAAAGCGCGCGCTCTCCGCCGCAGCGAGCAATGTGCCATGCAGCACCACCCGCCGCTGGGGATAGGCCAGCACGGCATGAAAATAGTCGGTGGATTGCGCGCCGGGGCGAAGTTGAGCGAGATCGACTGTGATACTCACCGGCAGGCCAAAGAGCACCACCGCTTGATCGAGCAGATGTGGCCCCAGATCGTACCAAATGCCACTTCCGGGACCACCCTGCTCACGCCAGCGCTGACGCACCTGGGGGCGGAAGCGATCGAAATGCGACTCAAAGTAACACACTTCCCCCAGCTGACCTTCGTTAATTAACGCCCTGACGGTTAAGAAGTCACTGTCCCAGCGGCGGTTATGAAACACCGACAGCACCCGGCCGCAATGCTTCGCCAGACTCTCCAGCTCGCGTGCTTGTGACAGTGTCACGGTAAAGGGTTTATCCACCACCACATGTTTGCCCGCTTCCAGCGCCGCTTTCGCCAGCGGAAAGTGGGTATCGTTCGGGGTGGCGATGACCACCAGATCAATATCAGGATCGTTGAGCAAGTCCTTTGCCGCACTCACCACCCTGACCCCCGGCCAGTCGGCATGGACTTTGCCGGCCTCGCTGCTGGAGACCCTCGTCAGCGCCATGCCCGGCGTGCCGCCGATCAGCGGCGCGTGAAACGTTTTGCTGGCGTAACCGTAGCCTATCAGCCCTACCCGGATCGCGTCACTCATGTTACCGCCTCACTTATTCAGCTAATGTCAATATCGCGTAGATGAGAATAATCTTACAAACAATGAGCAAAATTTATCATTTGATTCACAGCTGTTTTCCCGCATGCGTGCAAAATCAGACAGATACCCCTTGTGATCTGCTGACCTTGGAGTAACATTTCCCACTGTGTTCAAAGGATACTGAAGTGTTATGACGACTGTTTTTACCCGTATTGTAGAACTTATTGGCTGGATTGTTTTTGGGATTTGCGCACTGCTTTTGGTTATCGCCCACCATATTGATAACTACCAGTCGCCACCGCCAGCGGATGTGGTGCAGACAAAGTAGCGCCGCCGTGAAACAGTGACCCGCCTCGCAACTGTGCAACCGGTTACAGAAACCGGTTGCACAGCTATCCTTGCTTTGATTACACTCCCTCTATCATCAGACTGGGAGCTTTTTCATGGCCGCTTTTCCGCACAATTTTTTATGGGGTGCCGCTACCGCAGCGTATCAGGTTGAAGGTGGGCACGACGCAGACGGTAAAGGACCGTCAATCTGGGACATCTACTCTCACCTGCCAGGTACCACCTTTGAAGGCACCACCGGCGATGTCGCGGTCGACCACTATCACCGTTTTCGCGAAGACGTTGCGTTAATGGCCGAAATGGGCCTGCAAAGTTATCGATTCTCCATCTCCTGGCCCCGGCTGCTGCCCGCCGGGCGCGGCGAAGTGAATGAAGCCGGCGTACAGTTTTACAGCGATCTGATCGACGAACTGCTGGCGCACAATATTGAGCCGATGATCACCCTCTATCACTGGGACCTGCCGCAGGCCCTGCAGGATGAGGGTGGCTGGGAAGCACGCAGTACCGCCGAGGCCTTCGCCGAGTACGCCCGCCTGTGCTATGCGCGCTTTGGTTCACGGGTGAAGCTGTGGGCGACCTTTAACGAAACCATCGTGTTCATTGGCCACGGCTACATTAATGGTCTGCATCCCCCGGCGGTGCGCGATCCGGCGCGTGCCATTCAGGCGTGTCATCACGTGTTTATCGCCCATGCGCTGGCGGTCAAGGCATTCCGCGAGATGAACGTGGCGGGCGAGATTGGCTTCGTCAATGTGCTACAGCCGCATACTCCGCTCACCGACAGTGAGGCGGACAAAAAAGCCACCGAACTGGCTGACGCCATCCACACCCACTGGCTTTACGACCCGGTACTGAAAGGCACCTATCCTGCCGCCCTGCTGGCGCAGACCCAGGCGCTGTGGGGGGTACCGCGCTTTGCCCCGGACGATGACACACTACTGCGCGAGAATCGCTGTGACTTTATCGGGCTGAATTACTATCGCCGGGAAACGGTGTCCGCCCAGCCGCCCAACATCCCCACCGGTGGCGAACCTGGCGTGGAGGGGTTGTTCTATTTCGTGCGTAATCCGCAGAGCACCTATACCGAATGGGGATGGGAAATCTGGCCGCAGGGGCTGACGGACGGCATTATGATGATCAAGGAACGCTATGGCGATATCCCGATCTATATCACCGAAAATGGCCTGGGAGCGAAAGACCCGATAATTGCCGGAGAAGTGGTCGACGATCCGCGAATCGACTACCTGAGCAGCCATATTGGCGCCCTGGAAAAGGCGCTGGCGCTGGGGGCGGATGTGCGCGGCTATTATCCCTGGTCGTTTATCGATCTGCTGAGCTGGCTCAACGGATATCAAAAGCAGTACGGCTTTGTCTATGTCGATCACCAGCAAAATCTGGCACGCAAACGAAAGAAGAGTTTTTATTGGTACAAATCTGTTATTGCCAGTCACGGCGAACAGCGTTAATCTTCTCTTGCGGGCGCCATTCGGCGCCCGGTCTGGTTTTAGAATATTCTTAAACTTCTCCCTGCTCTTCAAGGTCGGCTCTCGCCCCTTGTCATGGGTTTATATAACCTGAATCATTCCACCCGGCCCCATTCAGAAGGCGCCGTTGGTTGAGAGTAGGTTTAGTGAATGCTGATAATATTCAACATAATTATTCCGATTATAAAATGGATACGAAAATGACCGTTCTGGACTATTTATTAAAATTCCGCAAAATCAGTTCGCTCGAAAGTCTTGAAAAACTATTTGATCACCTTAACTACTCCCTGACCGACACCGAAGAGATCGTGAATATGTATCGTGCGGCCGACCACCGCCGGGCAGAGCTGGTCTCCGGTGGTAAATTGTTCGATGTGGGCCAGGTGCCTAAATCCGTTTGGCGATTCGTGCAGTAAGGCTGTCATCCTTCACGCCAGTTGCTTATACTTCCCGGCCTGATTTTCATTACTGGCGTTGAATAGGGGAGTAACATGACGTCTCAATCTGCAGAACGCATTGGCGGATGGCTGCTGGCACCGCTGGCCTGGTTGCTGGTGGCGCTGCTGAGCGCCTCCTTATCTCTGCTGTTTTTTGCTAATGCTCTCATGTCGACGCAGACGTATGCCCTGCTCCGCGCCATGAGCACCGGACATCTGGCGCTGTGGCTCGCTTCGCTGCTGTTTGCCGTCGCCATGTGGTATTACACGCTCTGGCTGACCATCGCGTTCTTTAAGCGGCGCTCGCTGGTCCCTAAGCACTATATTATCTGGCTGCTCATCACCCTGCTGCTGGCGATAAAGGCATTTGCCTTCTCTCCCGTCTCGGATGTCCTTGCTTTGCGCCAGCTGCTGTTTCCACTCTTGGCTGCCGCGCTCCTGGCGCCCTATTTTCGCCGTTCCCAGCGGGTAAAACGGACCTTTGTTCATCCGTAATAACCCCACACTTAACCTGTTGTCGCCGGTATCGTTTTATTCGATAATAAGCGGCTTTTTTTCGTTTCAGGTCGCATGATGGCTGATTATTTACTGCTCTTTATTGGTACAGTCCTGGTCAATAACTTCGTTCTGGTGAAGTTTCTTGGTCTGTGCCCGTTTATGGGGGTTTCCAAAAAGCTGGAAACCGCAATGGGGATGGGGCTTGCCACCACCTTCGTGATGACGCTGGCCTCTATTTGCGCCTGGCTGATTGATACTTGGATCCTTATCCCCTTAAATCTGGTCTATTTACGCACGCTGGCCTTTATTCTGGTCATCGCCGTGGTGGTTCAGTTCACTGAAATGGTCGTGCGTAAAACCAGCCCGGCGCTCTATCGCCTGCTGGGTATCTTTCTGCCGCTGATCACCACCAACTGTGCCGTACTCGGGGTGGCGCTGCTGAATATTAATCTGGGGCACAATTTCCTGCAGTCCGCGCTGTACGGCTTTGCCGCCGCCGTCGGTTTCTCGCTGGTGATGGTGCTGTTCGCGGCGATCCGCGAACGCCTGGTGGTGGCCGATGTGCCCGCGCCGTTTCGCGGTAATGCCATCGCATTGATTACCGCCGGTTTAATGTCTCTGGCTTTTATGGGCTTTAGTGGTTTGGTGAAGTTGTAATGAGCGCAGTCTGGATAGCCGTGATCGCCATCAGCCTGTTAGGGCTGATTTTCGGCTTAATACTGGGGTATGCCTCCCGCCGTTTCGCGGTGCAGGACGACCCGGTGGTGGAAAAAATTGATGAACTGTTACCGCAGAGCCAGTGCGGGCAGTGCGGCTACCCCGGCTGCCGCCCCTATGCGGAAGCTGTTGGTGCCCAGGGTGAAAAAATTAACCGCTGTGCGCCGGGTGGCGAAGCCGTAATGTTAAAAATCGCCGCCTTACTGAACGTCGACCCGCAGCCGGTCGATGGCGATGAACAGGAGGCGGAGCCAGTTCGTATGCTCGCGGTAATCGACGAGCCGAACTGCATTGGCTGCACCAAATGCATCCAGGCGTGTCCGGTGGATGCGATTGTCGGGGCAACCCGCGCCATGCATACCGTGATGAACGACCTGTGCACCGGTTGTAATCTGTGCGTTGCCCCCTGCCCGACCCAGTGCATTTCGCTCGTTCCGGTGGCGACCACCCCGGAAACCTGGAAATGGGATCTCCATGCGATCCCGGTGCGCAATATTCCTGTGGAACAACATGTTTAAGTTATTTTCCGCTTTCCGAAAAGATAAAGTCTGGGATTTTAACGGCGGTATTCATCCGCCCGAAATGAAAACCCAGTCTAACGGTACCCCACTGCGCCAGGTGTCCCTGCCGCAGCGCCTTATCATTCCGCTCAAGCAGCATATTGGCGCCGAAGGCGAACTGTGCGTCAAGGTGGGCGATCGGGTGCTGCGCGGCCAGCCGTTGACCCGCGGATGGGGAAGAATGCTGCCCGTACACGCCCCGACCTCCGGTACCGTTACCGCCATCGCCCCGCACACCACCGCTCATCCTTCGGGGCTGGCGGAGATGAGCGTGATCATTGACGCCGACGGCGAAGACCGCTGGATTGAGCGCGATGGCTGGAGTGATTATCAGGTCCGCACGCGCGAAGCACTTATCGAACGCATTCATCAGTTTGGCGTCGCGGGCCTCGGCGGCGCCGGTTTCCCCACCGGCAGCAAACTGCGCGGCGGTAGCGATAAAATTAAGACGCTGATTATTAACGCCGCCGAATGCGAACCCTATATCACGGCGGACGACCGCCTGATGCAGGACTGCGCCGCGCAGATTGTCGACGGGATCCGCATCCTCGCGCATATTCTGCAGCCTGACGAAGTGCTGATCGGCATTGAAGACAATAAACCGCAGGCCATTTCGATGCTGCGGGCGGTGCTCTGCGACGCCCATGGCATCTCACTGCGCGTGATCCCCACTAAATACCCCTCCGGTGGGGCCAAGCAGCTTACCCAAATTCTCACCGGCAAGCAGGTACCGCACGGCGGTCGTTCGTCGGATATTGGCGTGCTGATGCAGAACGTGGGGACGGCCTATGCGATAAAACGCGCGGTGATTGACGGCGAGCCGTTAACGGAGCGCGTGGTCACCCTGACCGGCGAGGCGGTCTCGCGGCCGGGCAACGTCTGGGCGCGCCTTGGTACACCGGTTCGCCATCTGCTTAACGACGCCGGCTTCTGCGCCAGCGCCGAGCCAATGGTGATCATGGGCGGCCCGCTGATGGGCTTTACCCTGCCGGGGCTGGATGTCCCGGTGGTGAAGATCACCAACTGCCTGCTGGCGCCTTCCGCCAGCGAGATGGGCGAGCCGCAGGAAGAGAAAGGCTGCATTCGCTGCAGCGCCTGCGCCGACGCCTGTCCGGCCGATCTGCTGCCGCAGCAGCTGTACTGGTTCAGCAAAGGCCAGCAGCACGATAAAGCCACCGCGCACAATCTGGCGGACTGCATAGAATGCGGCGCCTGCGCGTGGGTTTGCCCAAGCAATATTCCGCTGGTGCAGTACTTCCGTCAGGAGAAAGCGGAGATCAGCGCGATTCGCCAGGAAGAGCAGCGCGCCGCAGAAGCTAAAGCGCGATTCGAAGCCCGACAGGCGCGCCTGGAGCGTGAAAAAGCCGCCCGCGCCGAACGGCATAAAAAAGCTGCCGTTCAGCCTGCCGCCAAAGATCAGGATGCGATTAACGCCGCCCTCGCCCGGGTACGCGACAAACAGCGTGATGCCGCGCAACCGATCGTGATTCAGTCTGGCGCCAAACCGGATAACAGCGAGGCGATCGCTGCACGCGAAGCGCGGAAGGCCGAAGCCCGGGCACGCAAGGCACAGCAGCAGGCCGCGTCGGTGGAAGCCCCGGTCGCCGAGCCGGTCGACCCGCGTAAAGCCGCGGTGG
>NZ_KV792983.1:67956-158714 GCF_001808325.1 Klebsiella sp. HMSC16C06 | reverse complement strand
CCGGGAGCGCAAACTACGCTGAAGCCACAGATAACATAAACAACCACACTGCAATGCTTCCCCTCACCCTAACCCTCTCCCGGAGGGAGAGGGAACCGTCCGGTCGTCGTTTCCGTGCCCAACATATTGCCGGGTGGCGGCTGCGCCTGACCCGGCCTACATAACCATTAAATTTCAGAAGGTTAACCATCACCGTAGGCCCGCGCAAGCGCAGCGCCGCCGGGCAAAAGGTATCGCACCGGGCCAAACGAAAAAAAGCCGGAGGTTTCCCTCCGGCTTTTCTCATTTACATCACGCTATGCCTTAGGCCACATCTTCATACTGCGGCACCGGGTTGCGGAAGCTTTTGGTCACGCAGGCCAGATAGACCAGACCGATACCGGCCCAGATCAGGCCCAGAATCATCGAGCTCTCTTCCAGGTTGACCCACAGCGCGCCAACGGTCAGGGCGCCGCACATCGGCAGGAACAGATACTGGAAGTGGTCTTTCAGCGTCTTGTTGCGTTTCTCACGGATCCAGAACTGCGAAATCACCGACAGGTTAACGAAGGTAAACGCCACCAGCGCACCAAAGTTAATCAGCGCCGTCGCCATCACCAGGTCGAAGTTAATCGCCAGCAGCGCAATAGCGCCGACCAGGATGATGTTCATCGCCGGGGTGCGCCAGGTCGGGTGAACGTAGCCGAAGAAGCTTTTCGGGAACACGCCGTCACGGCCCATCACGTACATCAGACGCGCCACGCCAGCGTGCGCCGCCATACCGGAAGCCAGCACGGTGATGGTGGAGAAGATCAGCGCGCCAACCTGGAAGGCTTTACCTGCTACGTAGAGCATAATTTCCGGCTGTGACGCATCCGGATCTTTAAAGCGCGAGATGTCCGGGAAGTACAGCTGCAGGAAGTAGGTGGCAAAGATAAAGATCAGGCCGCCAATCAGCGCGGTCAGGAAGATCGCCCGCGGGATGACGCGCTCTGCATCTTTGGTCTCTTCAGACAGGTTGCTGATGCCGTCGAAGCCGGTAAACGAGAAGCACAGGATCGTCGCCCCGGTAATCATCGGGATCACGTGCGCGTCACCGGACCAGAACGGACGGCTGCTGGCCAGCGTACCGGCGCCTTCGCCTTCAAACACGCCATAAATCACCATGCCGAGAATAACGGCAATCAGCACCACCTGCAGCACCACGATCACGGTGTTGAAGTTGGCCACGGATTTAATACTGCGCAGGTTAAAGGCGGTCATAAAGGCGACCAGCGCGATAACAAACACCCACGACGGAATCGAAGGCACCAGCGCTTCAAAATAGATTTTCGCCAGCAGAATGTTGATCATCGGCGCGAACAGGTAGTCGAGCAGCGAGGACCAACCCACCATAAAGCCGACGGTCGGGCTGATGGATTTCTGCGCATAGGTATACGCCGAGCCGGCAGAAGGGTAACGACGTACCAGCTTGCCATAGCTCAGGGCAGTAAACAGAATGGCGATTAACGCAAAGGCGTAGGCCGTCGGCACGTGACCGTCGGTCATACCAGAGACGATACCAAACGTATCGAACAGCGTCATCGGCTGCATATAGGCCAGGCCCATCATTACAACCGGAACTAACGTAAGCGTTTTACGTAATTCCACGCGAGAGGTATTTGGAGTAGCGTTATGCGACATAGTTATCCCCTTTTACGGTGAACGCCAGCGCGTAAGCAAAAAATTGCCCCATTTCTTTCTATTCCTCAGCGACAACGACTGTCGGTTTTTAGTAAATATCTATCCGGTACGAAGCCCGGCCTCTTGGTATTGAATGATGTGTCTTTCGACCAAAAAAATAACCGACACTTTTAAAAAAAGCGTCGGCTAGTCTCTGGTTTTCAGGCCGCATATTTTGCAACAAATTCAACGGCGTTGACAAGATGTTATGAAGTTCATTGCGTAAGCGTATTTTTTAACGTGCTAATATCTATACGATTTCCGTATGATAAATTGTAAAAATAGCACTATTTGCTAATAGCGTTTCCCGCCACCATTTGCTGGCCAGACCGCAGGTGGCGTCATTCCAGGCGATCCAGGCATGCTGGCGGGGCGACAGCCCGCGAACCGCCATGCTGATGAGCTCGCCGCTCTCCAGCAGCCCCTGCACCTGGTAACGCGGCAGACAGCCCCAGCCCAGCCCCATGCGCAGCAGCGCCAGCTGCCCCGCGGCGTCACACACCGTCAGGGTCTCCTGATCGCTCAGCAGCGCCCCGCCCTCGCCGGTGGCCACCGCCCGGTAACGGCGCAGGGTCCGCCAGCTCAGCGGAGCGCGGTGTCGCGCCAGCGGATGCTGCGGGGAAACCACCAGCAGCAGCTCCAGCTCGCCGAGGGGGAGATAGTCATAGCCGCTCAGCGGCGGCGGCTCGCCGAGGGCGCCCAGCAGCAGATCGGCCTGCCCGTCGGTCAGCGGGCGCCAGTCCAGCAGCGAGGGGTTCTGCGTGAAGTGCAGCCGGGTCAGCGGCTGTTGTTGATAAAATGCGGCAATCAGCGGCGAAAGCTGCGTCACGGGAAAAGTGCAGTCCACCGCCAGGCGGAGGGTGTGTTCCCACCCCTGCTGCAGCTTGACCGCCCGGATCTCCAGTTCGCGGGCGATATGCAGCACTTCCCGCCCTTTCTCCAGCAGCATTTGTCCGGTGGGGGTAAAGCGCGCGCGGTGGCCGCTGCGGTCAAGCAGCTGAATATTGAGATCGCTTTCCAGCCGGTGAATGGTGTAGCTCAGCGCCGAGGGCGTTTTAAAGAGCTTTGCCGACGCGGCGGCAAAGCTCCCCTCTTTTTCCAGCGCGTCGAGGATCACGAGGACATCCAGCAGTGGTTTCATCGCTACCCCCTTACGGTATGCGAATCACCGCTGGTAGATCACTCCATCGGCATCACCAGCGGATCGGGGTACTGGTACTCAAACCCCAGCTCATTGCAGATACGATTGCCATCCACAATCTTGCCCTGGCCGCCGTCCGGGCTGTCGCTGAACACCGGCGGCGGCAGCCCCAGCTCACGGGCCATCTGCGGATAAAAAAGGCCGCGCGCCGGATGGCGGGGCGCACATAGATTATAGATGTGCCCGCCCTTCGGGGCCTGCAACAGCAGTTCGATAGCGGCCACCACATCCTGCAAATGCACCAGATTGACCACGTGCTGGCCATCCGGCGCCGACTTGCCGGCAAAAAAACGTCCCGGATGACGGGAAGGCCCCACCAGCCCGGCCAGACGCAGAATATCCACCGAGGTTCCCGGCAGGTTGTGCAGCCAGTCCTCCAGCTCCTTGAGCACCTGCCCGCTGGCGGTTTGCGGCAGACGCGGGGAGTTCTCTTTCACCGTGCCATTGACGTTGCCATACACCGAGGTGGAACTGGTGAAGACGATCCGCGGAATATGGTGCGCCAGCGCGGTATCGACAATCTCCTGCACCGCCTGCAGATAAAACCCTTCTCCCGCCCCGGTACGCCGGGCCGGCAGCGTGATCACCAGCGCATCGACGTTCATCAGCGCGTCGAGGTCCTCGGTATCACAGACCAGCTGCGGCTCCAGGCGCAGCGGATAGCTGTCAATCCCGCACATCCGCGCCGCCTCCACGCCATCCTGCGTGGTTTTACTGCCGGTGACCTGCCAGCCTCGCGCCATCAATGACAGCGCCAGCGGCATTCCCAGCCATCCCAAACCGACTATCGCGACCTTTTTCATCCCAGGCTCCTGACTCTTTCGCTGTGCTGATTACAGGCTACGCCAGCCAGCGGCAACTGACAATTTCTTCGCTCAATGTGAAATGAATTAATGATAGAAAAAAGCCCTTGCTTTCTGCGGCGGAAGTGGTTTAGGTTAAAGGACATCAAATGCATAGTCATTCACAGAGAATTTTTATGAACCGCGTTCAATTTAAACACCACCATCATCACCATCATCCTGACTAGTCTTTCAGGCGATGTGTGCTGGAAGACATTTGGATCTTCCAGTGGTGCATGAACGCGCAGAGAGCCCCCGGAAGATTCACTTCCGGGGGCTTTTTTTTGGACCAAATTCGGACAGATTCAGACAGGTATTCAGAGGAAAAGAACAATGTTAGACAACACCCGTTTACGCATAGCTATTCAGAAATCAGGCCGTTTAAGCGAAGATTCACGCGAATTACTCAGCCGCTGCGGCATTAAAGTCAATTTGCACACCCAGCGTCTGATTGCGCTGGCGGAAAATATGCCAATCGACATTCTGCGCGTGCGTGATGACGATATCCCGGGCCTGGTGATGGACGGTGTTGTCGACCTCGGCATTATCGGCGAAAACGTGCTGGAAGAAGAGCTGCTCAGCCGCCGCGCTCAGGGCGAAGACCCGCGCTACTTCACCCTGCGTCGTCTCGACTTCGGCGGCTGCCGCCTGTCGCTGGCGACCCCGGTGGATGAAGCCTGGAACGGCCCGGCGGCGCTGGACGGCAAACGCATCGCCACCTCTTACCCGCACCTGCTGAAGCGCTACCTCGATCAAAAAGGTATCTCTTTTAAATCCTGTCTGCTGAACGGCTCCGTGGAAGTGGCGCCGCGCGCCGGCCTCGCCGACGCCATCTGCGACCTCGTCTCCACCGGCGCCACCCTGGAAGCCAACGGTCTGCGCGAAGTGGAAGTGATCTACCGCTCCAAAGCCTGCCTGATCCAGCGCGACGGCGAGATGGCCGACGCCAAACAGCAGCTGATTGACCGCCTGCTGACCCGTATTCAGGGCGTGATCCAGGCCCGCGAGTCGAAATACATCATGATGCACGCTCCGACCGAACGCCTGGAAGAAGTGGTTGCCCTGCTGCCGGGCGCCGAGCGTCCGACTATTCTGCCGCTGGCAGGCGACAAGCAGCGCGTGGCGATGCACATGGTCAGCAGCGAAACCCTGTTCTGGGAGACCATGGAAAAACTGAAAGCGCTGGGCGCCAGCTCCATTCTGGTGCTGCCGATTGAGAAGATGATGGAGTAATCGGCCAGCCGGTCACGGGACACACAGGGGAAAACAATCATGAGCTTCAACACAATCATCGACTGGAACAGCTGTAGCGCAGACCAACAGCAACAACTCTTAACGCGCCCGGCGATTTCCGCCTCCGACAGCATCAGTAAAACGGTGGCGGAGATCCTCGATAACGTCAAAGCCAACGGCGACGCGGCGCTGCGCGAATACAGCGCAAAGTTTGATAAAACCACCGTCGCCGCGCTGCAGGTGAGCGAGGCGGAGATCGCCGCCGCCGGCGAACGCCTCAGCGACGAGCTGAAGCAGGCGATGGCGGTGGCGGTGAAAAACATCGAGACCTTCCACAACGCGCAACAGCTGCAGGCGGTGGATGTCGAAACGCTGCCGGGGGTGCGCTGCCAGCAGGTCACCCGCCCTATCGCCTCCGTCGGGCTGTATATTCCGGGCGGCTCGGCGCCGCTGTTCTCCACGGTGCTGATGCTGGCGACGCCGGCGCGCATCGCCGGCTGTCAGCAGGTGGTGCTCTGCTCGCCGCCGCCGATCGCCGATGAGATCCTCTATGCCGCGCAGCTGTGCGGCGTGAAAACCATCTTTAACGTCGGCGGCGCCCAGGCCATCGCCGCCCTGGCTCTCGGGACCGAGTCGGTGCCGAAGGTGGATAAAATCTTTGGCCCGGGTAACGCTTACGTCACGGAAGCCAAACGTCAGGTCAGCCAGCGTCTGGACGGCGCAGCCATCGACATGCCGGCCGGCCCGTCGGAAGTGCTGGTGATCGCCGACAGCGGCGCCACCCCGGACTTTGTCGCCTCCGACCTGCTGTCGCAGGCGGAACACGGCCCGGACTCGCAGGTGATCCTCCTGACCCCGGACGCCGACCTCGGCAGCCGCGTCGCTGAGGCCGTCGAACGCCAGCTGGCCGCCCTGCCGCGCGCGGAAACCGCCCGCGTGGCCCTCTCCGCCAGCCGGATCATCGTGGCCCGCGACCTGGCGCAGTGCGTGGCTATCTCCAACCAGTATGGTCCGGAGCACCTGATCATTCAGACCCGTCAGGCCCGCGAGCTGGTGGACAGCATCACCAGCGCCGGTTCGGTTTTCCTCGGCGACTGGTCACCGGAATCCGCGGGCGATTACGCCTCGGGCACCAACCACGTCCTGCCGACCTATGGGTATACCGCCACCTGTTCGAGCCTCGGCCTGGCCGACTTCCAGAAGCGGATGACCGTGCAGGAGCTGTCGCGCGACGGCTTTGCCGCCCTTGCCTCAACGATTGAGATCCTGGCCGCCGCCGAGCGCCTTGACGCCCACAAAAACGCCGTAACGCTGCGCGTTGCCGCCCTGAAGGAGCAAGCATGAGCATTGAAGATTTAGCCCGCGCCAACGTCCGTGCGCTGACCCCGTATCAATCCGCTCGCCGTCTGGGCGGCAAAGGCGACGTCTGGCTGAACGCCAACGAATTCCCGACCGCCGTGGCTTTCCAGCTTACCGCGCAAACGATGAACCGCTATCCGGAGCCGCAGCCGAAGGCAGTCATCGAGAGCTACGCCCGCTACGCCGACGTCAAACCGGAGCAGGTGCTGGTCAGCCGCGGCGCCGACGAAGGGATTGAGCTGCTGATCCGCGCTTTCTGTGAGCCCGGCAAAGACGCGCTACTCTACTGCCCCCCCACCTACGGCATGTACAGCGTCAGCGCCGAGACCATCGGCGTCGAATGCCGCACCGTGCCGACCCTCGCCGACTGGCAGCTCGACCTGCCGGGTATCGAGGCGCAGCTGGACGGCGTGAAGGTGGTCTTTGTCTGCAGCCCGAACAACCCGACCGGTCAGATCATCGATCCGCAGTCGATACGCGACCTGCTGGAGATGACTCGCGATAAAGCCATCGTGGTCGCCGACGAAGCCTATATTGAATTCTGCCCGCAGGCGACGCTCGCCGGCTGGCTCAGCGACTATCCGCACCTGGTGGTGCTGCGCACGCTGTCCAAAGCCTTCGCCCTTGCCGGCCTGCGCTGCGGCTTCACCCTCGCCAACGCTGAGGTGATTAACGTGCTGCTGAAAGTGATCGCTCCGTATCCGCTCTCCACGCCGGTGGCCGATATCGCCGCCCAGGCGCTGAGCGTGGAAGGCATCGCGGCGATGCGCCAGCGCGTGGCGCAGATCCTCGACGAGCGCCGCTACCTGGTGGAACAGCTGCGCGGCATCGCCTGCGTGGAGCAGGTCTTCGATTCCGAGGCGAACTACGTTCTGGCGCGGATAACCGCCTCCAGCGCAGTGTTTAAATCTTTGTGGGATCAGGGCATTATCTTACGTGACCAGAATAAACAACCTTCATTGAGCGGCTGTTTGCGTATCACTATCGGTACCCGTGCTGAGAGCCAGCGCGTGATTGACGCCTTGACTGCGGAGAATGTATGACCCAGAAGTATCTCTTTATTGACCGTGACGGCACCCTGATTTCCGAACCGCCGGTGGATTTCCAGGTGGACCGTTTCGACAAGCTGGCGTTTGAGCCGCAGGTGATCCCGGCGCTGCTGAAGCTGCAGCAGGAAGGCTATAAGCTGGTGATGATCACCAACCAGGATGGCCTGGGAACCGACAGTCTGCCGCAGGAAGCATTTGATGGCCCGCACAACCTGATGATGCAGATCTTCGCCTCGCAGGGCGTCAATTTCGAAGAGGTGCTGATTTGTCCGCACTTCCCGGGCGACAACTGCGCCTGCCGCAAACCGAAAACGCAGCTGGTGTTGCCGTGGCTGGAAGACGGCGTACTGGATAAAAGCCACAGCTATGTGATTGGCGACCGGGCCACCGACCTTGAGCTGGCGGATAACATGGGGATTACCGGCCTGCGCTATGACCGTGAGACCCTGGACTGGCCGACCATCAGCGAGCAGCTGACCCGCCGCGACCGCTATGCCCACGTCGAGCGCATCACCAAAGAGACCCAGGTGGACGTGAAGGTGTGGCTGGACCGTGAAGGCGGCAGCAAGATCCACACCGGCGTCGGCTTTTTTGACCATATGCTCGACCAAATCGCCACCCATGGCGGCTTCCGCATGGAGATCAACGTCGGCGGCGATCTGTACATCGACGACCACCACACCGTGGAAGATACCGGCCTGGCCCTCGGCGAAGCCCTGAAGCTGGCGCTTGGCGACAAACGCGGCATCAACCGCTTCGGCTTCGTGCTGCCGATGGACGAGTGTCTCGCCCGCTGCGCGCTGGATATCTCCGGCCGTCCGCATCTGGAGTATAAGGCGGACTTCACCTATCAGCGCGTCGGCGATCTGAGCACCGAGATGGTGGAACACTTCTTCCGCTCGCTCTCTTACACCATGGCGGTGACCCTGCACCTGAAAACCAAGGGCAAGAACGATCACCACCGCGTGGAGAGCCTGTTCAAAGCCTTTGGCCGTACGCTGCGTCAGGCGATCCGCGTCCAGGGCGATGCCCTGCCGTCTTCCAAAGGGGTGCTGTGATGAATGTGGTGATCCTTGATACCGGGTGCGCCAACCTCAATTCGGTGAAATCGGCGATTGGCCGCCACGGCTATGAGCCGGTGGTCAGCCGCGATCCTGAGGTGGTATTGCGTGCCGATAAACTGTTTCTTCCCGGCGTCGGCACCGCCCAGGCGGCGATGGACCAGCTGCGCGACCGCGATCTGATCGACCTGATCAAAGCCTGTACCCAGCCGGTGCTGGGGATTTGCCTGGGCATGCAGCTGCTCGGCAAGCGCAGCGAGGAGAACAACGGCGTCGATCTGCTGGGCATTATCGAAGAAGAGGTGCCGAAGATGACCGACCACGGTCTGCCGTTGCCGCACATGGGCTGGAACCGGGTGTATGCCAAAGCAGGCGATCGTCTGTTCCGCGGCATTGAAGAAGGCGCGTATTTCTACTTCGTGCACAGCTACGCCATGCCGGTCAACCCGTATACCATCGCCCAGTGCAATTACGGCGAGGCGTTCACCGCCGCGGTGCAGAAAGATAACTTCTTTGGCGTGCAGTTCCACCCGGAGCGCTCCGGGAGCGCCGGGGCGCAGCTGCTGAAAAACTTCCTGGAGATGTGATGATTATTCCTGCTTTAGATTTAATCGACGGCACCGTCGTTCGTCTCCACCAGGGCGATTACGGCCAGCAGCGCGACTATGGCAGCGATCCGCTGCCGCGCCTGCAGTCCTATGCCGCTCAGGGGGCGGAAGTCCTGCACCTGGTCGACCTGACCGGGGCGAAGGATCCGGCGAAACGCCAGATCCCCTTGCTGAAATCGCTGGTCGCCGGGGTTGACGTCCCGGTACAGGTTGGCGGCGGCGTGCGGACCGAAGCGGATGTCGCGGCCCTGCTTGAGGCCGGCGTCGCACGCGTGGTGGTCGGCTCCACCGCGGTGAAATCCCCGGAGGAAGTGAAAGGCTGGTTTAAACGCTTTGGCCCTGAACGGCTGGTGCTGGCGCTCGACGTGCGCATTGACGCCGACGGCAACAAGCAGGTGGCGGTCAGCGGCTGGCAGGAAAACTCCGGCGTGACGCTGGAGGAGCTGGTGGAAAGTTATCTGCCGGTCGGCCTGCAGCATGTGCTGTGCACCGATATCTCCCGCGACGGCACGCTGGCAGGTTCTAACGTCTCGCTGTACGAGGAAGTCTGCGCCCGCTACTCGCAGGTGGCGTTTCAGTCATCCGGCGGCATCGGCGATCTCAAAGATATTGCCGCGCTGCGCGGCACCGGAGTGCGCGGGGTGATTGTCGGTCGCGCGCTGCTGGAAGGCAAATTCAACGTAACGGAGGCCATTCAATGCTGGCAAAACGGATAATCCCCTGCCTCGACGTCCGCGACGGCCAGGTAGTGAAAGGCGTGCAGTTCCGTAATCACGAGATCATTGGCGACATCGTCCCGCTGGCCAAGCGCTATGCCGACGAAGGGGCTGACGAACTGGTGTTCTATGATATCACCGCCTCCAGCGACGGCCGGGTGGTCGACAAGAGCTGGGTGTCGCGCGTGGCGGAAGTGATCGACATTCCTTTCTGCGTGGCGGGCGGGATCAAGTCGCTGGAAGACGCGGCGCAGATCCTCTCCTTCGGCGCCGATAAGATTTCGATTAACTCCCCTGCTCTCGCCGACCCGACGCTGATCACCCGCCTTGCCGACCGCTTTGGCGTGCAGTGCATTGTGGTGGGGATTGATACCTGGTTTGATGCAGAGACCGGCAAATATCACGTCAACCAGTATACCGGCGACGAGACCCGCACCCGGGTGACACAGTGGGAAACCCTCGACTGGGTGGAGGAAGTGCAGAAGCGCGGCGCGGGCGAGATCGTCCTCAATATGATGAACCAGGACGGGGTGCGCAACGGTTACGACCTGCAGCAGCTGGCGAAGGTTCGCGCAGTGTGCCATGTCCCGCTGATCGCCTCCGGCGGCGCGGGCACCATGGAACACTTCCTCGAAGCCTTCCGCGACGCCAACGTTGACGGCGCGCTGGCGGCCTCGGTATTCCACAAACAGATTATTAATATTGGCGAACTGAAAGCGTACCTGGCGGCACAGGGCGTGGAGATAAGGGTATGTTGACTGAACAGCTGGACTGGGAAAAAACGGACGGCATGATGCCGGCCATCGTGCAGCACGCCGTATCCGGCGAAGTGCTGATGCTGGGCTACATGAACAAGGAGGCGCTGGAGAAAACCGAAGCCACCGGCAAGGTCACCTTTTACTCACGCACCAAACAGCGGCTGTGGACCAAGGGTGAAACCTCGGGCAATGTCCTCAACGTAGTGAGCATCACGCCGGACTGTGATAACGATACGCTGCTGGTGCTGGTGAACCCGATCGGGCCGACCTGCCATAAAGGCACCACCAGCTGCTTCGGCGAAACCGGCCACCAGTGGCTGTTCCTCTATCAGCTGGAGCAGCTGCTGGCCGAGCGTAAGCACGCCGACCCGGAGAGCTCCTACACGGCGAAGCTGTACGCCAGCGGCACCAAGCGTATTGCGCAGAAAGTGGGCGAAGAAGGCGTGGAGACCGCGCTGGCCGCCACGGTGAACGACCGCTTCGAGCTGAAGAATGAGGCGTCGGACCTGATGTACCACCTGCTGGTGCTGCTGCAGGACCAGGGGCTGGATCTCGGGGAAGTGATTGATAATTTAAGAGCACGGCATAAGTAATAATAACAAAGGGAGGTGTTAATATGCCTCCCTGCACAACTTTGTGCGTTAATCAGGAGTATCACTCTGCAACTAAGATAAGCATGAGTTATTGATAAATAACTACATTTTCCTCGCGATTAACGCTTTAATTACCCTTAACGGTCTTGTAACTTTCCATGACAATGATGAAATGAGGGCTGAATAACGTTGAACAGCTTCATTTAATTCATTTTGTAGTTTACTTAACTGTTCTTGCTGTTTCTGATACTCATTCTCTAAATATACATTTCGCTCCATCAGCCTATCAATGCGTTCTTTTTTCTCTGCAACAGACGTACTTAGCTCATCAATTTCTTCTTCTCGGGCTTTAAGCACTTGCTCCTGAGAAGCAATACTCGCTTGCAACTTCTCTGTAGATGAATGACAGGATTCAAGCTCAAGTAATACCCTATCTTTTAAGGAGAAAAGATACTCTTCTGGTGATAAGTGAATTATCCGATGGTGGGCTGCCTTAATGAAATCATCGTAAAAATCACTGTCATCAATATCCAACGAAGTGATAAATTTGCGGGATGCAGTAAACAAAGAATCAAATTCCGGTCCAGAAATCGTATTTAAATTCCACTCAAGAAAAGTCACTGCATAATTAATAAAGTCACTAGCACGTGAGGGCAATAAGTGCTGTGAGTCAATAAAGGAATAGAGAGCACGTAACGCATCAAGAGCACAGTGCCAGGATTTCTCTCTGGTCACCGATAATGAACCACTGCGGTTAATGGAATGAGAAATCAAGATCTCATCCAGGAACGCCACCTTTTTGGCAAGTAGCATAAAAGCGCTAACAAAGAATAAATCATTAGTCGTTCTTAAATCCTGGAATTGTAAACCAGTATCCAGAATAGCCTGGCGACGGAAAAGCTTATCCCAGGGCCACCAGATAAATGCACTAAAGAAATTATGTGTGATTTCATCTGATGAAAATAGTTCTTTTTGGGGAAGTAAATCTACGCGAACAGACCATGGCATTGGTGCATATGAATGGGTCTGTAAATCAAATGATTGACATCGGCAGATGACTACATCTGCTTGCAGCAATACAGCATGATCATACATCCGTGTGAGCATATTAGCATCGGCGTAATCATCATCATCAAGAAAAATAATATATTCGCCACTAGCTATTTTTAATCCTATGTTTCGTGATGCACCAGCACCGATATTATGTGAATTATTAACAAGATGTATCCGCGAGTCATTAGCAGCAAACGACTGTAGCAGCTTCAACGTATCATCGGCCGAATTGTCATCAATAATGATGACTTCAATATCCTTTAACGATTGCGATAAAATGGAATTAAGCGTATCAGATATATATTCTGCAGCATCGTACACGGGCATCACTACAGAGACCAGTGCATTTGAGGATCTTTCAGACATTTGATCGCCTCACAATTAATACGTTTTAGTAATTTTAGTTAATAACATACAACAAAGAAATCTTGAGAAAAATAAACAGCATCTAGTAATTAAAAAGCTAATGGGCGTTTTATTGACTACTATCCTTCAACCACATCATGATAAGTTTTCAGCGTCTTACTAATAATCATACCACTCGAGAATTTATCCTGAATACGCTTACGGCCTTTAATACCCATTTCAACACGTGCTTTAGGATTAATAAGCAAAAAGGCAAGTTTATCTGCCAGTTCTTCTGGTGAATTACTTTTAACAATAATGCCATTATCGTTATCAATAATAAGACTATCACAACCACCAACATCATAAGCAATACAAGCGCGACCAACAGAAGATGCTTCCAGAAGAATTCGTGGAACACCTTCAGAGTAAACTGACGGCAAAGCAACGATATTTGATTGCTCAATAAGATCGCAAACGTTATTAGAACGACCTAACCAATTAATTAATCCTTCCTGATGCCAGTTTTCAATGACCTGAAGGGAAATAGCATCCTTATCATTTTCGACCAGAATTCCCGCGACATTCAAAGTAAACTGAATATTTTTACTGCGTAATATTTTTTTCGCTTCAATTAAGTCCCCCAGCCCTTTACTCCACAACATACGACTGGCAAACAGAACAACAGGGACATCATGATCCTGTTCAAGAGAATATTTGTATATATCTGGATTAATGCCTGCACCATCAATAACAATAGTCTGTTGTTCTTCAAGTCCAACCAACTTAGCCAGTTTTTTTCTGTCGCGGTCATGTTCAAACATAAATATACAGCGCTTATTGCTGGCAATATATTTATATGCAGCAATAGTAAACTGTCGCAATAATTTTAAAGGCATACTGTCTGAAGAAAATACTCTTCCAAGCCCAACAAAACTTACGATGACCGGCAGTTTAAATTTCTTCGCGAGCACGCCACCAATCAAGCATGGTTTGATCGTGATGCAATGCAAAAGATCAGGCTTTATATTTTTAATAATTTTTTGAACATGATGATAAGTGCGAAAGAAAACCAATGCATTAAAAGATTGAGCATCAAGAGTCACATTATGGCAAACAAAACCAAATGTTTTGAATTTATTTATTATGTTGTCATCAATAAAATGGCTGATGATGTGAATCTCATAACCTGCATCACGGGAGGCGATGGCACGATCGATCCAGTGTAAATCGAAGTACCAATCCGAATTTATGAAATAACACAATTTTCTCATTGCTATGCCCACTTAATGATACTTACCACTAATACCTTTTATGCCATGTGAAATTCCACGAAGAATAAATTTCATATAGGAATATTTTTGACGTTGCCATGGCAGGATTAATATATATTTTAGGATGCGTATCGCTATTGCTGAATTGCTATACACGGAGTTTTTCTGGAATATTTTCTTCGACAGAATCAAATTACGGCATAGATAGTAAACCTTCCATTCAGGCGCAATAAGTTTTCCCTGAATACTCACATCATGATAAAAAAGCAACTCCGGGCTATACATAATTTGCTCACCAGCTAATGATAGCTGATAGCCAAAATAAAGATCATCAAAGTAGATAAAGAGCTGTTCATGAATGTGGTCAAGACTCGTCGCGAGCAAATCACGATGTATGACCATCCCAACAAATGAAACCGTTTGTACGAACATCGAACAATTAGCTTCCGGGATAAACTCTCCAGGGTAGCGTAAATAGCGTACAGTGTCGCTAAGGGAGGTTGGCACACGCGAGAACGGCATATTCATCGGACACGGTTTTCCTTGCGGATCTTTCACCAGTCCACTAAATACCCGACATCCCCGCTTATCCAGCAGTGAAAAGGACTTCAGAGTGTCTGGATACGGGTAAGCATCGTCATCGTAGAAAAATACCCAATCACTTGCCAGCTGTTCACAGATATACTGACTTCCGGTTTTAAAGCCCCCCGCCCCACCGGTATTCTCGGTGAGGGTTAAAACAATGACTCGCGCATCAACAATTGACGAAAGCCAAGCTTGGGTCCCATCCGTGGACCCGTTATTGACAATAACAATATTAGTGAATTCAAGTTTGAGGGTCTCTTCAACGGTTTTTTTCAGTTTACCGAGACGATTGAATGTCACTATCAATGCCGTATATTTCATCGTACAGAAACCGTAAACACAGGCATTGGCTGATTTTCAGTGAGTGAATTTAAATAGACGTCTGCGGTTTTCAACGCTTCGGCGATGGTCACATCCATGTCGAGGTAACGGTAGGTTCCAAGACGTCCAACAAATGTGATATTGGTTTCATTCTCAGCCAGTGACAAATATTTTTCAAGAAGGGCCATTTCTCCCATCTGGCGAATAGGATAGTAAGGAATATCATTTTCTTCGCAAGCACGGCTATATTCTTTATAGCAAACAGAGCCGTCGTGTTGTTCCCAAGGCGAAAAATATTTATGTTCAGTGATGCGAGTATAGGGAACATCAACAGAACAATAGTTCATCACTGCGCATCCCTGATAGTCGCCCTGATAGGTAAACTTTTTGAAATCTAATGTTCGATAGCCCAGACGGCCATATTGGTAGCCATAAAAGGCATCTAATGGACCGCTATAGAATACGTGATCGTAATGAGTTCGCTCTTCAACGATAAATTCCCGCTGTAAGTGAACCTCGATATTCTCATGATTGAGAATGGACTTAATCATCTGTGTATAACCACATTTAGGCATGCCCTGAAATTTGTGGTTAAAATAATTATCATCATAGTTAAAACGAACAGGCAGACGTTTAAGAATAGATGCAGGCAGTTCAGAGGGTTGCATCCCCCACTGTTTAATCGTATAGCCTTTAAAAAAGGCTTCATATAACTCTTTTCCAATAAAGCGCAACGCTTGCTCTTCAAAAGTTTGTGGATCAGCGATAGTGCTATCCCCTTTATCAGCAATGAGCGCTCTGGCCTCATCAGGTGAACAAGTTTTTGAGAAAAACTGGTTAATGGTATGCAAATTAATAGGCAAGGAAAATACCTGACCATTAACTGTCGCTTTAACCCGGTTCACATAGGGCATCATCTCGGCATGTTCGTTAACATAGTTCCACACTGTTTCATTGTCAGTATGGAAAATATGAGGTCCATAAACATGGACCATCACATTCGTTTCAGAGTCGCGCGCGTCATAGGAATTTCCCCCGATATGATCACGCTGATCGATAATATGAACTTGATGCCCCTGCTCGGCAAGCTGGCGACCAATAACTGCACCAGAGAAACCGGCACCTACGATCAATATTTTTTTACTTTTCATTTATTTTCTCTTTATTATCCAAGAATGGCACGGCGAACTTTGTAATAATATTTAGTCATCAGGTTTCTTCTTGGCGTGCCTATTGGTGCATATTTATTTACATAAGGCATCAGTAAGTTCTTGATTTTGGTCTGGAACAAGATTTCTTGTTGCGGCTCGCTATGGGTTAAACCAATCGAAGCCGCTAACGACATTTGTCGTTTATAGATTTCCATTTCCCATGGGGTGTTAGCGATGTTTTCAATAAAGTCGTCATAAAAATCGACTTTCTCGGTATTCCATGGTTTGTTCTCACCCGCATAATGAATCATTTTAGGCTTCTTGCGGGCCGCTAAAAATTTCATATAGGTTGCAAATTTAAGATTAGGGAAGAAATCATCCGTGTTGCCGTTACCATGATAAACGTTCCACTCTAATGGCAGAAATGTGACTCGCGAGTAGAATACTTTATTCATGATATCCTGGTCGAGGAACCAGTATTTTTTTGCCTTTAATACCCGCATTAATTCAGCAAAGGTATTTTCTTCGACCATTTGTTTGACATTAAAAACAATTAATACCTGCCTGAAAATACTCATCAGGATTATTCATGTTTAAGGTTTTTTGTAAGTATTCGCCTGCCGGCATAACACCATCATCTGATGCCGACATTGCAGAAAATTTTACAAAACCTTCCATAACAATATCCTTAACCGCTGCAACTAAATTGTTGCCCAGAGAGATATCAAGCAGTTCACCCAAGTCAGCCTTTACTACGGTATCTGAATCAATAAATACGACTTTATCGTATCGTCTGAACAGCTGAGGAATAAAAAGACGGGCATACGTTGATGCGCTAAAATGCGCTCGGGTATGCACACCGTTTATTTCAGTGAAGGCATTAACGTCAAAAAAACGAAGAGAAATATTCGAATGAGCTGTGGTTAGATTGACCAACCGCGCTTTATTTAAATAGCTTACTTTGTTTTCGAGTACGACGATATCATAATTTTTATTTTTGTCCGCATGACGCACAATGGAATTAATTAATGCACCACCGCTGATTGCGTAATTATCATCGAAACTGATAACTACTGGAACCGCAGAATCAAAAACGGGATTCAGTGCACCATTAAATGTTTCATTGCTGACAAAGGTACGCTGTAATTCTTTTACTTTAAGCTCACCATCTTGTTGCAACTTAATAATGTAAATATTAAACAGCCGTTCAGCTATATGCCCAATAACGCGTTTTTCCTGGGCATTATAATTGTTCATCGAGATGGCATCTTCGAGATTATCCAGAATGGAAAAGAGCCACTCAGAATAGTTAACAAAAATATCTTTGCGCATGACAAACATATTAGTGTAATAGCCATCGCTGGCATCATTAAACGTTTTTATTGCCGTGCTATACTCTGGATATAGTTTTTCAACGATGGCAATGGCAGCCTGATAATCACGAATGTGTAAGTATTCACCTCGTTCATAGTGATCGTAATTATTTTTACTTCCCGCCGCAGTGACAGACCATTTTTTTGGCAGTAAGATATCAATACCTTCAACACACCTTTGAATTGTTTCTTCGTTTAATCCAAAGGTTTTCTCATACTCTTCATCAATGCATGGATGGTTCACGACCCCCCATGTATCCTCTGAAAAGTTTTGTTTTTCAGAAAAATTTAGATGGCGGCGATAGTGCATAAAACCGACATAGTCGGCCAGGTCCTCGTTTTTCCAAACCCAATAATGTGCAGTCAGTTCGCAATAAAACGGATTTTTAAAAGAAATATTATCGCCTGAATCATCACCAGGGCAACCAATATCATTATAAGAATTAGCTTTGCCGACATGTAGCGGTTTGATAATTGCAGCATTAAGAAAAGCACTAGGCTTATGGTGGCTGGTATAGATTTTAACGCTATTCTTCATTATATTACCCAATGATTAAGCCATTGCTTGCTTATACAGTTCAATGATTCGCTCTGCAGACCCCACTTCTCTGAGTCTATGATTTTCGATCCAAATCACTCTGTCGCAGATTTTTTCAACGTCACTCATATTGTGACTAACAAACAGTATCGTCACACCTCTTTTCTTAAAGTCTGTGATGGTCTGGATGCATTTGGACTGAAAAGCGATATCACCTACTGCCAGAACTTCATCAATAATTAAAATATCCGGTTCAACCTGGCTGATGACAGAAAAACCTAACTTCGCTAGCATTCCGCTTGAATATACTCTGATGGGCTCGTCTATGAACTCTCCCAGTTCCGAAAATTCAATAATACGTTCCATACGTTGCTGGACCTCTTTACGCCGCAGGCCCAACAGGGTTGCATTCAGGTAAATATTCTCACGCCCGGTAAGCTCCGGATGAAAGCCTCCGCCGAGTTCAAGCATCGATGCTACCCGTCCTTCAGTGGTAACTGTTCCCTTAGTTGGCTTAATCACCCCTGCAACCAGGCCAAGTGATGTGCTCTTTCCTGCCCCATTACGTCCAATCAGGGCAACAGCCTCACCTTTTCCAACAGTAAAGGATACGTCTTCGATAGCTAAATATTTCCGCCCCTTCAGCAACTGAAGAGCGCGCTTCGGATGGAAGACTAAGTCTTTGATTCCTGAGCCAATATGATGGTACAGAGGATACTCTTTTGTAACATGACTGAAGTTAATAACTGGGTGCATTACAAGATCTCTGCAAATCGATATTTTAATTTATTGAAAATAGACAAACCAACAACCGTTAAAATGATTCCCGTAAAATATAGTATAGAAATATACTCATAATTAAGAGTCCCATTCATGAATAAATCACGCCAACTAAGAATCATACTCGCTAGCGGATTGTAGGTAATTATCCAGCTAAAATTCCCCGGGATCATATCAGACGCATATAAAATCGGCGTACAATAAAACATCAACATAATCCCCAGACTGACAAAGCGCTCAAGGTCACGGAAAAACAGGTTCAACGTTGAAAATATGATTGAAACACCAAAGGTGAAAATCACCTGACCAATAGCAATAAGTGGTATACCCCAAAGCCAGGATAAAGACGGCGTCATGCCATAAACAAAAAGAAATACGACAATAACCGGTATGGTGCAAAGAAAATGCAAACCTTCCATCATCACATTGCTTAGCGGAATAACGGACCGGGGAAAAACTGTCTTCTTGATAATTTGTGCGTTGGCAATGAATGAAAATAATGAGTTAGTGGCTGAACTGGCAAACCATTGCCACGGGAACAAACCGGTAATGAGGAAAACCGTATAATTTGGAATTTGTACTCTCATTACCAGCTTAAATATAAAATAATAAATCATGGCAAAAAGCAATGGATTTGCTACTGACCATAAATAACCTAGCATGCTGCTCTTATAGCGCACTTTTAGATCTTTATTTGTTATTACAACAAGCAAATCAAATAAATACCCTAAATTGTACTTCATCTTTATACTCATAAATTATTCTACAAATATCCACTGAATGAGTTAGTCATACCAGGTCTAGCTCGCCGATCGTGCCAGGCTCAGCAATCGAGAAACTGATTGCTTTGTGTTGCGGGCAAAGTTTATCAGGTCAACAGCCATTCATCGACTGCAACCAATGATTTGAGTGAAAACGCAAGCGTCACCCCGTTTCCCATAACGACAAAACCCTTACAATTCAACAAATTAATAACTTATCAAATGTTTTCTTCCACGCTACCGCCATTGGCTATCGCAACCAAAATGCGTGATCCACCGAGTTTATTTGCACTTACATCCGTTCAAACCGCGCTGTACCTGGCATAACTGTTTCAGTACAGCCCTGCATCTCGTTACCTTAGCTACAAAAGGCTTTACTCTGGCGTTTCCGTTCCCCGTTAGCTATCAGGACTTTCTCATTTCCGCAAGCAGCATGCCTGGCGTAGCACTCTCCCTCACTTGCTCATCACACCCTTCCATTCAAAAGAGCCATCTAAGGGCAGCATGAAATTCTGAAATAATTTCTTGCATCTTAATAACAACTTTTCGTGATCATTTAACAAGCAACACCTAAGCCTGCTAAATAGAACGGCAGCGTATTATAACTCTGCAAGTAAGGAATTAAAGTAAAAATCCGGCTCATGGCTTTTTCAATGTAAAAATGGACACACTTTAGACGATATCATGGCATTATCGCTAAATAAGTTCTCTGGAAACAAACACACCGGGCTAAGCTAAAGTAACATCTTTACAGTACGATGCCAGACAGCGTCTAAAATTTTGAAATACTAGGTAAAACCGAAGCAAATACCTAACCCATTGTTTATAATTGCTTTTAACCTTATCAGTGGCATAATGATCTTCGAGAATGATAATTAATTACATGATATTTACTCTCTGACGCTGCTGTTTACAGGTACATGCATGTCTTGTCATGGCAAAGCAAGTGATCCCAACCGCAAGCCAGTGTAAAATCGGCACTTATGTAGAACGGGATATCCACACCCCGGAGGAAAAATATGAAGTTTTTGGTCACTGGTGCCGCAGGTTTTATCGGCTTTCATATCGCGCAGCGCCTGCTGAATGAAGGGCATGATGTTGTCGGGATCGACAACATGAACGACTATTATGACGTCAGCCTGAAGCAGGCCCGTCTGGATCGCCTGGCATCTCCGGCATTCCATTTCCAGCAGCTGGATCTGGCCGACCGGGAAGGTATGGCAAAGCTGTTCGCCGCAGAGCAATTTGATCGCGTGATCCACCTGGCTGCCCAGGCCGGTGTGCGTTACTCGCTGGAAAATCCGTATGCCTATGCGGACGCTAACCTGATGGGTTATCTGAACATTCTGGAAGGCTGCCGCCATACCAAAGTGAAACACCTGGTGTACGCCTCCTCCAGCTCGGTTTACGGCCTCAACCGTAAAATGCCTTTCTCCACCGAAGATTCCGTCGATCATCCGGTCTCCCTGTATGCCGCCACCAAGAAAGCTAATGAGCTGATGGCGCATACCTATTCCCATCTGTACAGCATCCCGACCACCGGGCTGCGCTTCTTTACGGTCTATGGCCCCTGGGGCCGCCCGGATATGGCGCTGTTCAAGTTCACGAAAGCGATGCTGGAAGGGAAAAGTATTGACGTCTACAACTACGGCAAAATGAAGCGCGACTTTACCTATATCGACGACATCGTCGAGGCGGTGGTGCGCGTCCAGGATGTGATCCCGCAGGCCAATGCCGACTGGACCGTTGAGAGCGGTTCACCGGCCACCAGTTCCGCGCCGTATCGGGTCTATAACATTGGCAACAGCTCGCCAGTGGAACTGATGGACTACATTACCGCCCTGGAAGAGGCGCTGGGGATGGAAGCGAAGAAGAATATGATGCCGATCCAGCCGGGCGATGTGCTGGACACCAGCGCAGACACCCAACCGCTATATGACCTGGTGGGTTTCAAGCCGCAGACGTCAGTGAAGGAAGGCGTGAAGAACTTTGTCGAGTGGTATAAGGATTACTATCAGATCTAATCCCCTGCCCTGCCGCAATCGTCAGGTTGCGGCAACCTCTTCTATGGAACCTCCGTTATCCTGACTATATGTCGACGGAATGCGCATTCATTGTTTTATATATAATATTTTGTGCTATAGAGAGATTTTTTGCCTTTTTTCTCGCACGCCTGAAACCAGTTTCATCCAGCCTTTTTCAAAAAAGCAAATATCCGCGCGCCAGGCACTCAAACTTTTCTGTCATCCATCCCAATTTGGTGAGTGGAAACAGCATTATATGCTGATTGAGCAAAAACATTACTCTCTGTAGGAATTTTCCTAAATCCAGGATATGTTAGAGCAAGCCATGCAACAGAACAAAACTGGTGCATTGCTTATCAAACTAATAATTCAATCAACATACGCTCTGTGGTAGATATTATGGAAAACCTATTTTTCTTAGTGGTGGCTGCCATACTACTTGCTGTTTCCGTTTATTTCTTGATTTCTTATTTAAAAGACAGAAAGAAAACGAAACTGACGTTTAATAAACGCAAGTGGTAAGGACCGCTCCGTATTGCAATTAGATTAAGATAACATTAAGAGATAAAAAAATGATATTACAGAATGAGCGTTCATTCTGCGTTTTGGCGTGGCATTAAGGCAAGAAAAAATAGTGTTAATCGCGCCCTGTTCATCATATTTCCATAGGGCATAAATAACAAAAGCCTGCGTTGCAGGCTTTGTTTTACCTCCCGGCGCTTATCTCCGGCATCTACATCACAGTGACGGTAGCTCTTCACAAGGTAAGTTTAACTTATCGGACCTGTTTTCAACCCGCAACGGCTTTTGAGCAGGATCGTAATGTCCATCACAATTTATTGAGGTTAATCTGAATGTGTGAGAAATACGCGGAGTGAGGGATATAACGGGGAAGATAAAGAAGAACACTGGCGGCGGGAAACCGCCAGTCTCAGACAGGCAGAATTAATCGTTACCAAACAGATCGCGGGTGTATACCTTGTCCGCCACATCTGCCAGCTCTTCCGCCATACGGTTAGAGATGATCACATCCGCCTCTTGTTTGAAGGCATCCAGGTCGCGCACGACGCGGGAGTTAAAGAACTCATCTTCCTGCATCACCGGTTCATAGATAATAACCGGAATACCTTTCGCCTTGATGCGCTTCATAATGCCCTGAATAGAAGAGGCACGGAAGTTGTCCGAACCACTCTTCATGATCAGGCGATACACACCCACCACTTTCGGCTTACGGGCGAGAATAGAATCCGCGATAAAGTCTTTACGGGTACGGTTAGCATCCACGATAGCCGCGATGATATTGTTCGGGACCGATTCGTAGTTCGCCAGCAGCTGCTTGGTATCTTTCGGCAGGCAGTAGCCGCCATAGCCAAAGGACGGGTTGTTGTAGTGGTTGCCGATACGCGGATCCAGGCATACCCCTTCGATAATCTGCTTGCTGTTCAGCCCCTGGCTTTCAGCATAGCTGTCGAGCTCATTGAAATAGGCAACACGCAGCGCCAGATAGGTGTTCGCGAACAGTTTGATCGCTTCCGCTTCAGTGGAGTCGGTAAACAGGGTCGGGATATCCTGCTTAATCGCGCCTTCTTTCAGCAGGTCTGCGAAACGCTCGGCACGCGCAGAGCGCTCACCAATAACAATGCGCGATGGGTGCAGGTTGTCGTACAGCGCACGGCCTTCACGCAGGAACTCAGGAGAGAAAATAACATTATCAATCCCTAAACGTTCTTTGATGTCGCGGGTGAACCCCACCGGGATGGTCGATTTAATGATCATCACCGCGTTCGGGTTGATCTCTGTGACATCGCGAATAACCGCTTCCACCGTAGAGGTGTTGAAGTAGTTGGTTTTGGGATCGTAATCGGTCGGCGTCGCAATGATCACGTAGTCGGCATTACGATAGGCGTCGTGCTTGTCCGTGGTGGCACGGAAATTTAACGGTTTTTCTGCAAGATATTCCTGAATCTCTTTATCCACAATCGGAGAGATCTTCTGGTTAAGCATATCCACTTTGGCCTGTACGATATCCAGAGCAACCACTTCGTGGTTTTGCGCAATCAGGACACCGTTCGATAAACCAACATAACCTGTACCGGAAATAGTAATTTTCATGAGATTACACTTTAATCAGTTAACTGGATAATGGCGGATAGCCACGAATTTAAATAATACTGTGGGCGGTTTTACGCTTTGACCAGTGGGATGTCAAGAATAAGCCATAAGGTCAATAATACGATTAAAATCTGACCCTATGGCTTCCATTATGGATAATGCATTACTTGAGAAGAGCTAAAATCTCTTCGGTTTTTGCATTCATTAACGCAGTATCCGCTCTGGACTCAACGTTCAAACGCACCACCGGCTCCGTGTTGGACGTGCGCAGGTTAAAGCGCCACTCAGGGTATTCAATACTGATACCGTCCGTTGTGTCGATGTGTGCGGCCGCCGGCTCATACTGCGCCCGGATGCGCGCTATCGCCTCCGCCGCATTCCCCAGCTTGCGGTTGATCTCCCCCGACGCCGGGAACGCCGCCTGGCGGTCCGCCACCAGCGATTTCAGCGAACTGTTCTTCAGGCACAGCAGCTCCGCCACCAGCAGCCACGGGATCATCCCGCTGTCGCAGTAGGCGAAGTCGCGGAAGTAATGGTGCGCACTCATCTCCCCGCCGTAGATGGCGTTTTCCTGGCGCATCCGCTCCTTGATGAACGCATGCCCCGTCTTCGACATCACCGGCTGGCCGCCGCTGCGGGTCACGATGTCCACCGTGTTCCACGTCAGACGCGGGTCGTGAATGATTTTCGCCCCCGGCTGTTTCTGCAGGAACGCTTCCGCCAGCAGGCCGACAATGTAGTACCCCTCGATAAACGACGCCTCGCCATCGAACAGGAAGCAGCGGTCGAAGTCGCCGTCAAAGGCGATACCCATGTCCGCCTGATGCGCACGCACCGCATCGGCGGTGTCCTGACGGCACTCCGGCAGCAGCGGGTTCGGGATACCGTTCGGGAAATGGCCGTCCGGCTGGTGATGCACCTTGATAAAGGTCACCGGCGCCCCGGCCGCCGCGAAGCGTTTCTCCACCTCATCAATCACATGCCCCGCCGCCCCGTTGCCGGAGTTCACCACCAGCTTCAGCGGACGGGTGAAGTTCGCCAGGTCCACGTAGCCCATCAGGTGGTCGACGTACTCCTTCAGCACCGAAATCTGGCGCAGGGTCCCGCGACGCGCCGGGTCCACCGGCGGGAACTGGTTCTCCTCCGCCAGGCGCTGGATATCCCGCAGGCCGGTGTCGCCGCTGATGGGCTTCGCATTCTCGCGCACCAGCTTCATGCCGTTGTAGTTCATCGGGTTATGGCTCGCCGTCACCTCGATGCCGCCGTCCACCCCGAGGTGGAAAGTGGCAAAGTAAATCTCTTCGGTGCCGCTCAGGCCGATATCCAGCACGTCGGTGCCGGCGTCCATCAGCCCGCGGGCCAGCGCCAGCTTCAGCGACTCGCTGGTGAGGCGCACATCGCCCCCCACCACTATCTTCCCGGGTTTCAGAAATTCGCCGTAGGCGCGGCCGATACGGTAGGCGATGTCCTCGTTCAGTTCCTCGCCCAGTTCACCACGGATGTCATAAGCCTTAAAGCATGTTAACTGTGTCATTCTGCGTTTTGTCCCGAAAAAATTAGCAACGACCATACTGGTCTTTAATACGAATAATGTCGTCCTCGCCGAGGTACGACCCCGACTGGATCTCCAGCACTTCCAGCGGAATACGGCCCGGGTTTTCCAGGCTGTGCTCGGCGCCAATCGGAATAAAGGTGGACTGGTTCTCGGTCAGCAGGAACTGCTTGCCGTTGACCGTCACCTGGCCGGTGCCGGCGAGAATGACCCAGTGCTCGGCGCGGTGGTGGTGCATCTGCATCGAGAAGGCGCCGCCCGGTTTCACGGTGATGCGGTTGACGTTGAAGCGCGGGGTCTGGACCACCACGTCGCAGCGGCCCCAGGGACGGTAAATCTCGCGGTGGCGCTTGTACTCGCTGCGCTGGTTCTGCTTGAGGAACTCGACCGCCTTCTTCACGTCCTGGGAACGCTCGCGGTTCATCACCAGCACGGCGTCCTTGGTGCTGACAATCACCAGGTTCTCCACGCCGATGGCCGCCACCAGCTTCTCGTCGCTGTTGATGTAGCAGTTTTCGCTGTTGTGCACCCACGCGTCACCGCTGAGGACGTTGCCCTGCTCGTCTTTCGGGCTGACCTCCCACAGGGCGGACCAGGAGCCGACGTCGCTCCAGTCGGCATCGAGACCGACCACCACCGCGTCGGCGGTTTTCTCCATTACCGCGTAGTCCACGGACTCGTCCGGGCACTCGCAGAAAATGTCATGCGGAATGCTGATGAAGTCGCTGCCGTTGTCGGCGGCATTGACCGCGGCCTGGCAGGCTTCGAGGATATCCGGGCGGAATTTGGCCAGCTCGGAGAGGTATTTTTTGGCGCGGAACATAAACATGCCGCTGTTCCAGTAGTACTCCCCGGAGGCGAGGTAGGCCTCGGCGCGCTCGCGGTCCGGCTTCTCCACGAAGCGGGCCACCTGGTACGGGGTGTGGGCGCTGTCGGTGAGGGCCACGCCGCGCTGGATGTAGCCGTAGCCGGTTTCAGGGGCGTTCGGCACGATACCGAAGGTGACCAGATGGCCTTCATCGGCATACTGCTCGGCGACGCGGATGGCGTCGTGGAAGACCGGCTGGTTATTGATGATATGGTCGGCAGCGAGGACCAGCATCAGCGGGTCCTCACCGTGACGGGTAGCCTGAAGAGCCGCCAGGGCGATGGCCGGGGCGGTGTTGCGCCCGACCGGCTCAAGAATAATGTTGTTGGACAGCTTGTTGAGCTGACGCAGCTGTTCGGCCACCAGGAAGCGGTGCTCTTCGTTACAGATGACCATCGGTTCATGGATTTCAAGGCCCGAAAGTCGGGTGATGGTTTCCTGCAGCATGGAGTTCTGCCCGAACAGACGGAGGAACTGTTTCGGGTAAAGCTCGCGAGACATCGGCCAGAGACGACTGCCGGTACCACCAGCCATGATCACAGGAAGCAACATATTAATATCCTTTAATTAAAACCCTGTTATTAAACACCCAGATATATTCTGAGGCCAGAAGCAGATTATTATAGATATACAGAAGTATAAATATGGCAAATTCTTAAAAGATAAACACTTGGTTTATTAGAGCTAAAAATAATGAAGACGTACAAATAAGATGACTTTGATCAGTTTATTGTAGAAAAAACAATAGATAACAGTCAGGCCAATTGGCCTGACTGTGGCATATAAAGATTATTCCAACCACTCGGTATGGAATACACCTTCTTTATCAGTACGCTTATAGGTGTGCGCACCAAAGTAATCACGCTGAGCCTGAATCAGGTTAGCCGGCAGAACCGCAGAACGGTAGCTGTCGTAATAAGCAATTGCGGCAGAGAACGTCGGTACCGGAATACCATTCTGCACAGCATAAGCCACGACATCACGCAGCGCCTGTTGATAGTCATCAGCGATCTGTTTGAAGTACGGCGCCAGCAGGAGGTTAGCAATGCCAGCGTTTTGCGCATAAGCATCGGTGATCTTCTGCAGGAACTGCGCACGAATTATGCAGCCAGCGCGGAAAATCTTAGCGATCTCGCCATAGTTCAGGTCCCAGTTGTATTCATCAGAAGCAGCACGCAGCTGGGAGAAGCCCTGAGCATAGGAAACGATTTTACCGAGGTACAACGCGCGACGAACTTTTTCGATAAATTCCGCTTTATCACCGGCCGGTTGAGCCTGCGGACCACTCAGCACTTTCGACGCGGCTACACGCTGGTCTTTAAGCGAAGAGATGTAACGAGCAAATACGGACTCGGTGATCAGAGACAGAGGTTCGCCGAGATCCAGTGAGCTCTGGCTGGTCCACTTACCGGTACCTTTGTTTGCAGCTTCATCAAGAATAACATCAACGAGGTACTTACCTTCTTCATCCTTCTTGGTGAAGATATCTTTGGTAATGTCGATCAGGTAACTGCTCAGTTCACCTCCGTTCCATTCGGTGAATGTTTGCGCCAGATCTTCGTTGGAAAGAGCCAGACCGCCTTTCAACAGCGCATAAGCTTCTGCAATCAGTTGCATATCGCCATACTCGATGCCGTTATGAACCATCTTCACATAATGGCCAGCACCGTCAGCACCGATATAGGTCACACATGGTTCACCGTCTTCTGCAACCGCCGCGATCTGCTTCAGAATTGGAGCAACCAGCTCATAGGCTTCTTTCTGGCCACCAGGCATGATGGAAGGACCTTTCAGGGCCCCCTCTTCACCACCGGAAACACCGGTACCGATAAAGTTAAAACCTTCGGCAGACAGTTCACGGTTACGACGGATGGTGTCCTGGAAGAAGGTGTTGCCGCCATCAATGATGATGTCGCCTTTATCAAGGTAAGGCTTCAGGGAATCGATGGCGCTGTCGGTGCCAGCCCCTGCCTTCACCATCAACAGGATACGACGTGGTGTTTCGAGGGATTCAACAAACTCTTGTACTGTGTAGTAAGGAACCAGTTTCTTGCCTGGGTTTTCGGCAATCACTTCTTCGGTCTTTTCACGGGAGCGGTTGAAAACGGAGACGGTATAGCCACGGCTTTCGATGTTCAGCGCAAGGTTACGCCCCATCACAGCCATACCGACAACCCCGATTTGTTGCTTGGACATTACATACTCCTGTCAGGTGTGGTCACTGCGACACGTTCGCAGCTTAAATGTGATGATAATGTTAGCCCAAAGTACAAAGAGCTCATAGTGAAAATTTGTTAACTAGCACAAGATATAAATTTTGGACTATAAATGCACAAAGCTTGTTTTAAGCAGCATCTGATTAATAAGCAGATTTGTTAATAAACCCTTTAAAGACAGTAAGGAATATTATTTTTAGATCTAACCAAATGCTCCATCCTCTGATATATAACAAATCATATTCGATTCGTTTTTCCATTTTTTCCAAAGTATCAGTTTCACCACGCCAACCATTAATTTGTGCTAAGCCCGTGATACCTGGCTTAACCTTATGACGAAGCATATATCCCTGAATTAAGGACCGATATTGCTCGTTATGTGAAACTGCATGTGGCCGAGGCCCTACAACGGACATCTGACCAAAAAGTACATTAAAGAACTGCGGAAGTTCGTCTAAGGAAGTACTGCGCAAAAACTTGCCAACTTTAGTCACCCGGATATCATTTTTTGTAGCCTGAATAACTTTGTCGTCGTTTTCCATCACAGTCATCGAGCGAAACTTCCAGACTTTTATAGGTTTTCCGTCCATTCCATAACGCACCTGGCGGAAAATAACCGGTCCTTTCGACGTAGTTTTAACAGCAGTAGCTATGACCAGAAGAATTGGTGATATCAGAATAAGAATCAAAGAGGATACAATTATATCCTCAAGACGCTTAAAGACCATATTAATGCCATTAAGCGGTGAATCAAATAAAGGAACAACCGGCACTCCATTTATTTCTTCTGTACGCGATTGCAATATATTAAAAGTAAATATATCAGGTATAAAAAGAACGGAGCAAGTAGTATCTGTCAATTGTGATACCATATTTTTTATGGCAACCTCATCTCGCATATGCATTGCAATGTAAATACGATCTATGGTTCCATTTCTTGCCTCATATATTAAATCAGAAATTTTTCCAGCATAAAGTTCTGGATCATATCCACCTGAATAGGAATCTTCATATATGCCCTTAACCTCAAATCCTAACCAAGGCTGCTTTCTGAAAGTCTCCAGCAAACTAATGCCTGCTGGTAAAGAACCAGCAAAAGCAACACTTCTTTTATTATAACCAATGCGGCGGAAAAATCCTGCTAATGCTCTGATAAAAGAACGAGTAATAACAAAGCCAACACAAACAGCTAAATACCAAAAAATAAAGATTCTGAATGTCAAATCTAAATCTGAAAATAAGGTAACAAAACCAAGGGTCAGTAAAAAAGAAAGCGACCAATTTTTAAGTATTAAAATCAATTCAACAGAAAACTCAACGCCACGCCATGAACGATAAAAGTCAGTAATACCGCCAATCATTTGGAATACAACCAGTGCGACAAGCGCAATCAGTACATACTGTAAAGTGAATAACTGGCCATTAATAAAGCATGAAAGGTATATACCTAAAAATATAATTAGTATATCAGAAAAACGCTGAAGCATAGAAATTATTGAAGCATTTGCATTCGAGCGAAAGCGATGCTGAGATATTGTCATAATTCAATCACTCATTTATATACAAGCATATCTTAGTCAGTAATACTCATAAAAGGAACAGCCAAGGAGAGAAGAAATGTTAGTGCTCCCATGATATATTTCTTTTAACCACTTTTGCTGGAACCCCTGCTATAAGACAATTTTTTTCAAGAAAAATACCATTAACGACTGAATGACTCGCTACAACACAACCATCAGCAATGATAGAGCCTTTATTAATAGATACATTGTTGCCTATAAGGCAATTCTCACCTATGACAACTTTATTGTCTTTTGGTTTTTTATCATTATAAGAAACCAAATGAAAATCTTCATCAAGAATTTGAACTCTCCAAGAAACCATGCTCCCTTTTCCGATACTGAGCCCAGAATAGGATATAATATCTGTCTCAGGACCTATATAGCAATCATTTAAAGTAACTACGCTAGATTCAGAAATGTCAAACCTAACATTTTTAGCTATAAATACATTCCCTGAAACATGTATTTCACCTCGATTATTTATATAACATCGCGAATCATTACTTACATGACTAACGTTTGACAAACCGATGACCAAGTTACTTTTATCTTGAAGTATAATATTTTTAATATTTCTTATTTTCACATTAGGAGAAGTTAAAATATTTTTTTTGTGCACACTTTGAAATATCATCATCCTAAATAAAACACCAATAACGCTGCATTCAGAAGAACGACATCTATTTTTTAGAATGCTAATGTTTTCAATAATTTTGTTGACAATCATATTATGGCTCTTGTGTTATAAGATTTAAGAAATGATATCCATTAATATATTGCTAAGCTTAACATCAACAACTTGACCAAGACTTTCACAATAAAATTTAATTTGACTAATTTTACCTGGTAACTTTTCACCAAACCTGACCCATGACCAATCACTATAGTCGGAGGCAGAACAATTCCAGCTTCGTGTGGAGATGTTATTATCAAGAGAATCATAACACTCAAGTGTTATTTTGAAATCACCACTAACTATCTTCAACATCAATCCTCCCGACAGCACACCATCCGATTTGACTGAGACATGTTGTGATAACTTGGCTCCATTTTTTGAGAATAAAACGACATTAGAAAAATTGGTAATATGGCTTTCTTGAAGTCTAATGCCATCGTTGAAATCCCAATATCTTAACCCATCAATAAATCTTGTATTCATCAAAACTGACGAGTCATTTTTATTTAATGCCATGTATGATTTATTATTCAAAGAGACTCTAACGTTTTCTAAATAGGATTTACCGTCGCCACCTACAAGCACTAAAGCATTCTCCACACCTTTTGATGGATTATAGTTTTCAGTGGCTTGGAATCTTAAATTACGAACATATAATCCATTTTCATTATCATTTACCACATAAAATAAAGGTGTGTTTATTAGTTTTGGGGTCGGACTTATAAATACAAAACTGTCTGTAACTGATGCAAAGCTATTTATTGAGTTAACACTAAGTATTGTAAAGTCAGCGGTTTTCCGCCCAGGGTTTTCCATATGTGATTGATTTATAAATACATTTGAATCACCAAATAACTTAATCTCATGATTATCAAACGAACATTTTGAAAAGAACCAATCACCATAATGTAATTCTGTATAACTTCGATTATCAGCAAACATGCAATTATCAAAGACCATACACTCCCCAGAATTCTTATTATTTGAAGGAGCTATAATATTTCCCCATAGAAACTGGCAATCAGAAAATTTTATCCGCCATGAATTATTATCAAATGCTAATACAGTACTCCACCCCTGAATTGAAACTTTATTAATTGAAAAGAGTGAACTATTTCTTTCATTCCCACCAATACTTATAGCGCAACTTTCAAAAAGATTTGTAATTCCGCCACCTATTAATGCAATACATCTCATAGCTGTTTTAACATTCTGATAACGTTTAGAATAAGTTTGCTGGCTTGAGAATAACCTTATAGCATAATCCGCACTAAAATCATCAACCCACTTTAATGTCGATAGGTCCGATGATAACCATGAGGTCTTGGATACGTCGATCTCATATGTATTTTTGACGAGATACACATGCCCCGAGGTGAATTTAAGTGGCAAGCATTCATTGTGCGCTACAGTATTGGCTCGAAAGATGGCATCTGTATCATCATTAACTCCATTACCAATAGCACCAAACCAGTTAACATAAATACAGTCATCTATCTTCCTCTTCCATGAGCAATTTTTACCACGAATATAAATCACGTTGTCAATTAATTCATCTGCAATTGTAGGCGTACTAACAAAATATCCCGAATAAAAAAAAGAGTTAGCAACATTTGTCTCTCGCCCAGAAATAAAAACACATTCGCCGCTAAAAAGTGACATATACTTTTTAACACTTTCAATGGTAAAACTCTTATTTTCGTGTAACTCAAAAACATCTTTATTCGAACTTGTATTGCCAGCAAAAACAGGGAAAAGAGTTAGACTTGGGATTATTTTTTTTAAAAAAGATCTTTTTGACATTAATAATTTCATTATGCCCTCTGGGATCATTAAACAGTACATTTATTTCTTTAAGAGCAATTGTCGGAACAATCCTTTCATCTCAGTTAATAACTTATTAGGACTGATGAAAATTGTTAATATATATATAAATCCACATATGACTATTTTTAGGATAAAAAGCAGTAATGTAACTTTGGCTACATAATGGTTACTAGCTAACAAAAGTAATACCATAGGTAAGGTGTGTATAAAAGGAATGAAAAAACTGTTTACATAATCAATGAAACATTTACCGAGTAGTGGTTTAAGTAAGAAAAAATAACTTAATAAAGCATTAATTATCTGACAAATTAAAAAGCCAGTGGCCGCGCCTACCATTCCATACCAAATGGTAAGAAAATATAGAACAGGAATAAATATGATTATTTTAACAAGATTAAATCTAACACTTAACTCCATTTTGGCTTTCGCCATTAGTAATGAACCTATAGGATTTGCGACCATGCGCATTGCGCCTGCAATACATAAAAGCTGGAGAGTTGGGACTATAAAAAGCCATTTGTCACCAAATACAAGATATACAAAATCTTTAGCAACGATGCATAAGCCAAGTAATGCAGGGAAATTTATATAACTAATCACATGCAAGAGTTTGAAAAAATTAATCCTAAGCTTATCATTATCATCTTGTATCTTTGATAAGGCTGGAAATAAAACTCTGGTTATTATAGGACTTATTTTAGATGGGGGGTTAACTGCGACATTGAATGATAAATTATACCCACCAACATATATAGCACCGAGAAAACGAGCAACAATGGGTGTTGTTATAGATGAGTTAATATAATTTAATATACTATCGAGAGTAAGATAAAAAGAGAATAAAAGTTGCCCTTTAATTTCTCGTAATTTACTTCTTTTCCATGTTGGATGATAAAACTTCCGCCCAACCACACTTAGAATTGCAGTTCGAGAAGACACTGTCAGTAAATAACCAAAAACAGCACATGAAGCATTCTTTGTTATTGTTCCAACGATAACTGTCAAACAAAAACCAGCAAGATAAGAAAAACTTTCAATTTTAGAAAGAATATCGAATTCAAGTTCCTTTTGCATCAATGCCCTGTATTGCTGACCATGCGGCATGATAAGAAAAACAAGAGCAGTTAATTGTATCAGCAAACTTAACCTATCTAATTTCATCCATGAGGCAATTTGATATGACAACATCATTGTTGTAACAAATAAAAAAAAACCCAAAAATATATTAACCCAGTATAGAGCTGATAATTCGTCAAGTGTTATATTTTTTTTCTGAATAATTGCGTTGGAAAGTCCGCAGTCTGCCAGCATGTCAGTAAATAAAAAAACCACTGTCATTATTGACAAAATACCGAATTCAAATGGTTCAAGAATACGAGACAAAATCACCATTTGTAAAAAGCCAAGTACAATAATTGTCAAAGATGATAGCGCTGACCACTTTGTACTTTTTATTGTTTTCAATTTTAAACTCATCAAGTAATACCTTAACTTTAGTTGATATCATTTATAGCCCGATTCTTTGATAGAATCATCAAAAATGCGATACAGAAAGGAGTAAAGTAACTACCTAAATGAGAAATAAAAAACATATTTGAAAAAATTATAAACAGGAGAAGGAAGTAAGAATTTCTTTGAGATTGCTCATCGAATTCCCTCAGCATTTTTTTAATGAAAAATATAAAGGGTATTAAAAAGAACACTCCATAAATAATTAACAAATCTAATATTAATGACTTGGTCCCAACAGACTTATACTCCCCCGGAATTGTATATGTATATACTTCATCAAAATTTAAAAAAGGGAATTGGCTTTTAATAAAGTCAATCACTCCTGAAGTAAAATCATAAATAGATGGTAAATATCCAAAGAACCCAACCCCTAACGGATTAAATAGAAAAATTTTCAGTCCGACTATGAACATCGTACCCCGTGTTGCCACAGATGAATATGTATCTATATCACTTGCTAATGCATCAAGGAAATAATACTTGAATATAATATAAGAGACTCCTATTGAGCATAGCGATAGCAATACTCTAAACATGAGCCTTCCTTTTAGAGAGAAATAAAAGCAAAGACATATCAAGAATGAAAGGGCAGCCCCTTTGGAAGTTGTTAATATAGCGATAACGATTGTAACAGCAACCAGAAAAAAAGTACTCCAGTTTAGCAGGACTGCTAACAGAAGGATACAACATACAATTTGGTAACCGAATACGCTAGCTTCAAGTGAAAATCCTCTCAACCTGTCAGGACTAATGAAGTCATTAAATTGTATAATGCTTTTGTTATTTATTAGAGATGGATCCAAATAATTAAGTAAAACAGATAAAAAAACAACAACAATGATTAGGAATGCACCAGCACGAATATCATTAACAGACTGTTGTAATGAGTAGTAAAGTGCTAAAAAATAAAAAACATACAATAAAAAATATCTACTCCCTCTATCCAAAATAAATACCGGATCTAACTCTGAAAAATAAAACACCCAATAAAAATAGTATACAAATGAAACCAACAAAACCCCGAAAAAACAGAGTAATATATTTTTATTGGCCTTCAACCCTTTTTTCAAGATAGTAATAAATATACCTGGCAAGAGTATTAAAGCCGATGGGGAAGCAGTCATGATCCCCCCGATGTTTTGCAGGCTAGTGTTATCAAAAGGAATGAAAAAACAAAACAAGAAAAAAAAGGGGTTTCTAAAAAGTAATCTGAATATATTATGCATATCAGTTCTCTTTGAAGATTCTCGAGAAAACTTTCTTTGAATCATAATTATTTTGTATAAAGGAATAGGCATTAAACGCTATATCTTTCATACTGGATATATCTTTAGAGTAATTAACTATATAGTTTGCAAATACCACTTCATCATTAGCTATCACAAGTTGTTTTCCATCAATAGTTCCAGTGCCCTCAGCTCCAATGCTTGTACTAACTACAAACATGCTATTTCTCATCGCATCTAAATTTTTTAATTTTACTCCGGCACCATTAAGCATTGGGTTTATAAAAATACAGTTTTCATCATATATGGTTTGTAGCTCTTTATCACTTGGGCTGGCAATAAGTTTTATACTTTTTCCATCATATAGGCTTATGGCCCTTTTCAACTCTTCTGAAATACCATTTTTTGCATTACCTGCTATAGTTAATTTTATATCTGGGTTTTCCTTTATTACTATTGGATGTACATTGTTTAGATACCAAATGAGTCCTTGTAAATTATTAGGCATAAATAAATTACCGACAAAAAGTACGTTGCAGGTGTGAGTGTCAAATTTACCATCTTTAAAAGGATTAATTACAGGCATATGACTTGGTAGCCATACAGCTCTTGATTCTTTATCACATTCATCTTTGGATATAAATAAAAGTTTATCAAATGACGAATTGATGTTTTTTTTGTTGTACTTAAAAGCTAACATTTCGTAAAGGTAATAAGCTTTTTTAAAGACAGATCTTTCATCTTTAAATAGAGCTTTGTAATATACAACCTCATTATTATGGACCCTAAGAAATTTATTTGTCACATCTAAAGTAGCATTATTCAATATGCTGCAGACATATTCAGACTCACATAAAACATAATCATATTTTTTATTTAATTTTATCTCCTTTAGCTTGGCTCGAGATTTTATTTGCAGCGGAAGAAATTTCAGCATATCACTGGTGGCACTTTTTATCATGCCATCACGTTGAACATAATAAACATTCTTGCAGATCTTTTTCAAATATTCTTTACTTGCCTCACTTATTTCTTCCTTGTAAGTAACAATCAAATCAACTTCATGCCCAATTGAGGATAATAATTCCAATCTCATTAATATATCTAGTCTTCCACCATGATTAGCTGGATATGGACAATCAGTCGAAACAACGATAATTTTAGCCACTTATCTTAACCTTTATAAATTTTTAGATATTGTTCAGTTACATAGTCAACATTGAAAATTTCTTTTTCAGCATCTTCTACTTCAACTGGAAGAGGTATATCATTAATCTCATTAATGTCTTCTAAAAAGTAAATATTTGGTAATAGTCTGGATAACTCAGTTATACCACCAACTCGATTAGTTAGAACAACTTTACCCGCGAGAATTGCTTCAACAACCACACGACCAAATGGTTCTTGCCATTTTATAGGTAATACGATTATGTCAACCTTTCGCATAAATTCATCGACAGGACAATACCCTAGTAACTCTACATTCGAGTTTACTGCTAACTGTTTCAAAAAATCACTATTTTTGTCAAACTCACCGGCAGCAATAAACTTTTTGGTTTTATTCAATTGAGCTAATTCGCAAAATTGATCAAAGCCCTTTTCATATGTCAACCGACCGATAAAACCTACAGATTGTTTTTTAACGACATCTACGTCACGAAACTCGTTTGACTTTACAGAATTATATACAGTATACCTTTCTGTTCTTTTAAAAAAACCAGCTTCGATATGTTTATCTTTAATGTAGTCGCTAATACCTACATAAGCATCTACATTTTTACCCAACATTTTCTTTGAAAATGACCAAAATGCCACGGGAATGGATTTAACCGACATTTCTAAGCCATTTTTATATAATTTGCAATTTGGATGTATAAGATAATAATCTCTAGAAGTATGAATAACTCTACTCTTATTTTTTTTTGCCTTTTGCCATACTGCACATGATATTCCGCTGAGATTATTGGTATGAACAATTTCAGGTTTTATATCTAAGATAATTTTTTCAAACTCTCTTGCGATTTTGATATTATATAAATCAATTAAATGCCATAATATTTTGCTTAACGGACTTTTTTTAGTGAGACTCAGTCCCCAATATATATTCGAGTATGGCAAATATATTATCTTGACACCGTTATGCTCTGCATCTTTACGTTCGTTCTGTTCATGAATACTAACTACTGTTACTGAATGTCCCTTTTCAACCAATGACTCGGCCAATAACTGAACCGAAATTTCGGCACCGCCAACTTTATATGGGTAATATAACGTATTTACTAAAAGAATATTCATGAAATACCTATATCATTTATTGATTATAATTAACAGTTCTCATAAACTCGAACATAGGAGTTTACCATATCACTTTTCTTGAATTTACTTGATGCGAATCTACGACATACTTCTTTTTTCTCATGCCAAAAACTCACTGTGTGTGAATCCAACAACTCAACAACTTTATTAGGGTCTTCAAAGTTAACAAGCATGCCTGTTAAACCATCTGAAATAACTTCAGGTAATGAAGCGACATTGTTTGCTATTACAGGCAACCCATATAATTGAGCTTCAACAGCAACTAATCCAAACGATTCCCAACGACTAGGCATAAGCAAGACATCATTTGCGCAAAAATATGCTGGCAATTCTTTATTATCAACCCATCCATAATATATTACGTTTTCTTTTTCTACTTTTTCTATAACATCATGTACAGAGTCGCCAATAACATTAAATACATATTTAGAACTGTCAGCCTTTTTGATTACATTAAGTAAGTGATCATAACCCTTCTGTCTGTCAAAACGCCCTACAAAAAGAATATTTATTTTATCTTGCCACGTCATACGCTCTTTGAGTTTCTTAACATTGTCCGATATTACTTGACCATCTAGAGAAACAGCGTTATATATTACTTTTATCTGTTCTTTTTTTATCCCCGCTTCGACAGCACATTTGTACTCATAATTACTATTTGCAATAATACAATCGGTCTGTTTTGATAGAATACGCTCAATGAATATATATATTTGTTTCTTCCAATGCTTTGTATCCATAATGAAAGAAAAGCAATGTGGTGTATATACTACTTTATATTTCCTCTTGTTTAAGACTTTAAGCAAGAGGAGTATTCTGACAATAAACCCAGCAAATGAACTATGCAAATGAATAACATCAAAGTCGTTGTGTTTTAATGTCTTTATAATTACTAGCAACAATGACGACAATGACGATATATTCCTTCCTGTCCTCGAGAAGAGTGTTTTTTGCAAATTGTATATTTCTTTAGATTGATTCTCTGGGCAAATAACGTGACTCTTAATTTGATTATTTTCAGTTAGGCTATTAATAACTGTAGCAACACCACCCTTAACTGTTTCAGCAATATGAATGACGTTCATTATTATCCTTTACTATATCTTGTTTGAAGGGGGATTTAAAATCCCCCTCTTGAGAAATTTAATTTTTATCTGAGTATGAGTAACCGTAATAATTATATCCATACCCATATTTATTACTTGCTTTTTTTACAACGCCATTAAGTATGCAACCTTTAACAATCACACCACTGTTTTGGAATCTCTTAACACTAATATCAATTTCTTTCGGCGTATTTTCTTCAAATCTTGCAACTAACAATGTTGTACCAACATAATTCCCGATAATTGCAGCATCTGCCACAGCAAGGATTGGTGGCGTATCTAATATAACTATATCGTAGGATTTATTCGCCCACTCAAGTAATTCCTCCATACGATTATGCATTAGTAACTCGGCTGGATTTGGAGGCACTGCACCTCTTGAGATATAATCAAAACCCTCTACCTGTAAGCTATTTATAATTTTATCGATCGATGCTCTTCCTGACAAATAATCAGAAAGCCCATCGGTGTTTTTTACATTAAATAATTTGTGCGTATAACCTTTTCTTAAATCAGCATCGATAAAAATAACTTTTTTACCTGTTTGAGCTATCACTGAAGATAAGTTAGAGCTCACAAATGTTTTACCAGCATTAGGGCTTGCACCAGAGATCATTAAGAGATTATTTCTTGATTCAAGCATTGCAAAGTGTAAACTTGTTCTCAGACCTCTTATTGCTTCAATAGCAAGGTCAGCTGGGTTTTCTGTGGCAAGTAAAGCCTTGGGCCTATTATCGTCCCGTTTATTTATTCGTTTTGCTATTGTATTGTTTGGATTACTCTCAGAAACAGGAATGCTAGCATAAACATTTATTCCCAGTTCTTCTAATTGCTCAGGAGTTTCTATTCCTTTTCGTAATAGAATGCGTACTAGGACAAGACTTATGGAGATTACAAGGCCAATAAATAAGCCAGCAAGGACAACAATTACTTTTTTGGGTTTAACTGGTTTATGTTGAGTTACAGCACTATCAATTATTCTTACATTTCCTATTGCGCTAGATTTAGCAATATTTAACTCTTGTTGTCGATTTAATAATTGCATATATACAGCTCTACCTGATTCGACATCACGACTCAAGCGCAATATTTCTTGTTGAGTTTCAGGCATTGTAGAAACTCGTTTATTTAACTTTACTCTTTCATCCTGTAATGTTTTCCTTTTTTCCATCAAGGCTTTATACGTTGGATGTTCTTTAGTGTAAAGCTGCGATATTTCTGACTCTCTGAAGGTTAACTCATTCAATTGATTGTCGACATTAACAATTTGATCTAGTACAGATTTGGCTTCTAGCGATAAATCGACTGAATCGTTCAGCTTCCTAAAATCATTTAATTTATCTTCAGCCGAGTCCAAATCACTACGGACCATTGGCAATTGTTTATTAAGAAACTCCAAGCTTTTCTCATCTTGTGCTGCTTGTCTCGCTATATTCTGAGATAAATAGTTACCACTAATACTATCAACTATTTTTTTGATTTTTAGTGGATCATCACCTAGATATGATAATATTAATATCCCAGTATCTTTCCCTTGATCAACTACAGATAAGTTTTCTTGCAAATCTGCTATAGCCTTAAGTTTTGAAATATATTTAACAGTAAATTCAGAACCAGGTTTAGCATTGATTTCATCAACTTTTATTGCTATTCCATCTTTCTCAACTAACTCACCGACCTTTCCATTTATTACTCCTCCGCCAAACTCTATAACATAACTATTACTATTTATTGTTTTAAGTGTAAATTCTGGAGGGTTATCTTCATTTCCCATTGAAGAAGATATATATAACCGTGATAATTCTATATTTCCCTGCTGTTGACCACTTAATCTAGCCCATCCACGCCCAAAAAGAGGAAAATACGTAGGAGTTACTACGGCTTGAAGATTTAAATCATCAACTGTTTTACCTAATATCATTCTCGATTGAATCAATGCAATCTCTGGAGCCGATTGCGGCTGGCTATCGGGTAGCATCTGGCTTAAATTACTAAGTATTGCATTTGCTTGTTTTTGTTCGACCTGTATTAAAGCATCAGCTTTATATATTGGCGTTGCAAAGAATGCATATAACAAAGCAATTAATGCTGCAAATGAAGTAAGAGCAATGATTATTTTCCTATGATCGATTAATTCACCAACCATTCGACCAAAGTCCAGATCATCTTCTGTATCTGCTTGATTTTTTTTGGATATTGAAGTCATGAATTATTTCCTGAATATCTAAGCTTTTAATTTCTCAGCCCATAACTGAGCAGATTGTTCAATAAGTTTGAACACTGATGCAAAGGCCTCTTCACTTTTCCGGTAAGGATCAGGAATATCTCTTTGTTCTAACCAATGACCAAATAGCATTGTCTTACCTCTTGCTTCAGGTGCAATGCTGCTTATCTGCTCTATATGATTTTTTTCCATTACAAGAATCAATTCATATTCTTTACTTAATTTTGACGTAAATTGTTTTGCTAGATGTCCTACCAATGAAATTCCATTTTTTTTTGCGACTTCAATTGCTGATTTATCAGCTTCATGATCAACTAAAGCTTGTGTGCCTGCAGATGAAATTTTTTTGGAAGGCAATAACTGTTGTAAATATCGCTCGCCAATTGGCGAACGGCATATATTACCAGTGCATACTATTAATATAGAATCAAACATTATTATGGCCATTCCTTAATGTATTTTGCAGTTTCAGTCATGTCATGCACGCCAGTTATAGTTGGAACAAGCTGTGAAATCACACGATTCCACCTAACCAATGGGGCCGTGGTGACATAAACGATATCGTATGGCTGTAATTGAAATTCGGTTCCCAGTACCATTGCTGAAGCATCTTGCGCGTTAAGCTGATAGATATTAGCTATTTTACCTTGCTTATCACCCTTCAACTGGCGAATAACAAATACACCAGTTGCGTCACTGAACGCCTGCGACATACCTTCAGCATTTCCTAAAGCTTCAGCTACAGTCATACCACTGCGGTCCATTTTTAAAGTACTTTGTTTGCCCACTTCACCCATGACAAATACTTTCAAATCATCATTACGTGGTACAAATAGTATATCTCCTGGATACAGTAAATGATTCTGGGTCAAGTCCCCCTTCTGCATTAATGCATACAATGAGACTTTTGTATCTTTACCGTTATGAGTTAATACAACATTTCGCCAGTCGGCATCTGGAGCCAGTCCACCAGCGTTATTAATCGCGTCCATAACTGTAAGCGGAATATTCGTGATTGGCTGCTGTCCAGATTTTACAACTTCACCAGTAACATAAGCTTTTTGCGAACGGAACGCAGCAACGCTAACATCGACCTGAGGACTTTCAATATAGGTGGTCAAACGACTGGCGATATCCTGACGTACCTGGCTCAAGGTTTTGCCCGCCACCTGCACCTTACCGATATATGGGTAGAAAATGGTGCCATCTGAGTTGACCCAGTTACCAGTGTCGCTGGCGCTACGGTATTGCCCTGCAGGCGTTGTCAGCTCCGGGTGATCCCAAACAGTAACCATCAATACATCGCCCACACCAATGCGATATTCATAACCACGCAGTAAATTATCCAACTGTGGGTTTGGACGCGCGAGAACGGTCTCTGGACGAAGCTGATCGATAAGCCCCGGAGTCATAGGGTACACATTGACCAGTTTATCCAGATCGTAGTCACTGTCCGGAAGCTCAACTACGTTCTTCCGCAGACTGTTTAGTCCCTGACCCGGAATAATTGTACAGCCTGATAAAAACCCAATTGCCAACGCTAATGCCGAAAATCTAACAATTTTTTTCTTCATAATGTCACATCATCAGTAAATCAAAATTTGCCAATTCCTGAGCAGCTGTATAGCCGTTGCTTCCCTGCCGGCTTATGGGGAGATAAAAGCTGACTGCATCCTGCAGCGCTACCACCCTCTCTCCCCTGTTTCAGCATTCAGCCTTATAAACTAAACGGTATCTCTATCCCTGCACTGGCCCCAACGTCATCGCTGTCGCTGTTGTTAGCATTGGTGTACCACAGTGAAGTATTCAAACGGACCGACTGATATACATCCCCGCTCCAACCGAGCTGAACACCTTTAAGCGTGTCAGAATGAGGAAATGCTTTGTTAATTGTTTGCTCTTTAGGATTGACTTTGGCATAAACCAGACGTGTGCTCCAGCGTTGGTTATCCTCAGTAATTAGTTCAACCTTGCCAGCGAACAACTGACCATCCCCTCCCATCGCATCACCTAGCGGATAGCCCTGTTGGTAGTAACCGTCTTTATAAATGTGATGGGTATAACTATAATTGGTCCTGCTCATATTTGTGCGAGTATCATGCGCTTCCAGGTACCAGTTTACGGCATCTTTTCCCCATCCGTGGTGTCCTTCGACCCCGCCGAGGAACATATTTGCCGAAGGCAGATAACCTGACTCATCTTCGCCGATCATCTGTCCGTAGAAACTGACCGGCCAGCCGAGAGTTGGCTCGAGTTTAAACTTAAAGTCAAAGCCGGCCAGCTGGTTACCAGGTTCGTTATCTGTCCCGGTATTGTCATGGCCAGTGAAGCCATCCCAGAAGCTACTAAATGACTCAGGCCGTCCTTCCCCACCCCACTGCATAATGCGCGACGCGCCTAATTCCAGTGACTGGAAAGGTGAGAAAGTGAAACGACCGCCGATAATTTTGGCATGGGGCACAGCTGTATATTGATTCATCTGGCTGGCAGAGATCTGGTACTGCCATGGCCCCACCCAGCGTAGCCACCAGGTTTCCGGCGCCGCCTGCTCTGCCCGCTGCATCAGGAAACCGGTCATCGGTCGCATTGCATCCCCGCGGATCAAGCTACCTTCATACCCAGGCCCCCACCACTGCGGAACCTGACCAAAGGAGAGCCACTGGTTCCAGAACTTCACCGCACCGTAGGCGCCGTTGGCGTTGAAACGCGATCCGTTGCTGATTCGCTCTCCCCCTTCAACGTTGCCCTGGAGGTGAACGTCCCACCACTCGCCGCTGTTGTTGAACGCCAGGCCTAACGAATTATCCGCCGGCTGCGTCTGGCCAAACCCCTGCGGGGTGCCCGGCTGGTCGGTTGAGGTGTAGCCGGTGACCCGAAAATCGGCTTTTAAAGCAGACAGTCGCTGGTTGATACGGGCCAGCACCACTTGTTCAGAAGAATAGGACGGTTTAGCTTTTTTTAGCGCCCGAGTGATCTCTTCCTGGCTCAGCGGCCAGGTCGACAGGCTCAGATGGATGACCCCGCGATCGGAAAGCCAGGCAAGGTCGTTTCGCAGATCGTTATCATTTACTACTAACCCGGCCGCGTAAGCCTGGGCTCCCAGTGAGGAAAGCAAGCCCAATGTCACGGCAATGCGCGCAATTTTTATCATTGTACAAGATCCATTTTCAGCCCCGCTGTCGTATCTCAATGAGAATGAGGGGAATACCAAGATAGAAAGCGCTCGCGGCACCAGCTGACTTCACTGTGCAACACCGGCGAGGCAAGTACAGTTACCCTAAGCTGCTTGAAACCCTTATAACATCCACCCAGCTCACAATGTAGGCGAATTTTACCGTACAGGCTATCGATGAGATGGGAAAGTTGATGTACAGGCGATATCAGCAGCCGCGCCTGACTCTTTATGAGGATATCTGATGACCACATAGATATCTCATGGCGTTAGTCACCCTGAATGCGTCGATTTTTATAGCCGTTCAGAGAAGGTATTTTGTGCAACGGCAGGTGCTTTCAGCGACGCTACCGCCCCTGGCTTAACAGCTACCAGCGCACTGACTACTTGAACGTCGTATTTAATCTGCCTGCGGATGATAAATTGGTCAGGCCTTTATTTTTTGCGGCGTTAAGTCTACGGGATTTCGGTCACAATTGGGAGTCTTGTTGCCGAATATCTGCCAATTAATCCCATCCGCTGTTTTATTGGCGGAAAATAGGCGGCTCGCCAATAAAGATTATTTATTGTTCTCAACTATCGAACATCTGCCTGGCGCTGCCACACCAGCACAGATACAGCTAACCACTTGAAACAACTAAAATTTCTCGCGACACCGACGTCATTCCAAAATCAGATGATGACACCATAGTCAACTACAATTTCTAATAGTTTCTCGTTGCTGGGTTATTCATCCAACGTGGAGCAGGTGCTTTCTGAACGCATTTAAGAAACGTCTGACCACGGCTATATCCAGGCAAATTGACAATAACAATGTAGTAGCACTGCGTTATTTCATAAATATGAATTATCAATTACCTGGCATATAGTAGATTATTTTCTTATTTGTCTAATTAACCGGCGAAAACTTAATTTCCCCTGTAAAACAAATGGCGATTACCAGGCCTGCTTGTGAAGGTCTTCTCTGGTAAAAGGTTTATCCAGCGGCCCAATTGCGGTGGCGATTTGCCCCAACAGGGATTGAGTCGGTGCTTTACTGCCGCTATGTAACAGGACAAGCGGGACCATCACCAGGCATGCAACCCCACCCCAAGGTATAGTCTTGTAGTCGGAATTAGAAATCCGTTTTTGCAGCAACAGGAACAAAGCGCTACCAGCAGCGCCGAGCAGCAGGCCAGCGATCACTTCCGAGACGGAATGCGCATGGATGACCAGCCGTGAATACCCCACCACAGCGGCCAGAATATAGCCGGTGGCAACGGCTGCTTTTTGCAGCCCCGCGGAAAAACGCGCGCTAAGCAGCCACAGGAAGATAGGCCAGAAGGCCGCGGAGAGCGCTGAGTGGCCGCTGAAGCCGGTGTAATCCAGCTCGCGAATACCCAGACCCCAGCCCATAAAGGCCAGTTTGGAGGCGCAGACGATGGCGCCGGTGATGCCGAACAGCAAACTCCACTGCCACGCCAGCAACCGCGACGTTTTACGCAGCATCAGGACAATAAACAGCGCCGCTGCGCTGGGCAGCAAAACGGTGCTATCGCCAAAAAATGAGATGAGTTGCCAGTTCATATACCTGTGATCCTTCGATGATGTCCACTGCCGTGCTCAGGGATTATCCGTAATGTCTGTACCAGCTCGCATGCCAATTCATTTCACATTTTTATGCATGCAAGTGAGATGTTTAAAGCGGAAACATGATCGCAGTCAAGTTTTATTTTTGGCTGACGTTGACCGCTTTCCCTGCGCTTTAAGAATTGTCGCACTAAGTGACTATTCACAAAGCATTATTGCCGCTACTCCGACCATTGCACCACAGAGGCCAGAGACAAACTACCAGAAGTCTCCGAAGCCATACGTTTCTTTACAATCGTTATAACATTCACGTTATGAATAATTTCTGCATAACGTTATGAGCGGCCTGGCAAAATACCCCTGCCCTGCCGCTCACCCTTACGCCGGCGCTCAGGCCAGCAGTTTTTTAATGCTTTCGCGGAATTTGGTACCTTCTTTCAGGTTACGCATCCCGTAGGTGACGAAGGCCTGCATGTAGCCCATTTTTTTACCGCAGTCATAGCTTTCGCCGGTCATCAGCATCGCGTCAACGGACTGCTTCTTCGCCAGTTCGGCAATGGCGTCGGTTAGCTGGATACGGCCCCAGGCGCCCGGCTGGGTTCGTTCAAGTTCAGCCCAGATATCTGCCGACAACACGTAGCGGCCCACCGCCATCAGGTCGGAGTCCAGGGTCTGAGGTTCGTCCGGTTTTTCAATAAACTCGACGATACGCGCCACCTGCCCTTCCGCCACCATGGGCTCTTTGGTCTGGATAACGGAGTATTCGGAGAGATCCCCCGGCATGCGTTTCGCCAGCACCTGGCTGCGGCCGGTCTCGTTAAAGCGGGCGACCATGGCGGCGAGGTTATAGCGCAGCGGGTCCGCGGTGCCGCCGTCGAGAATGATATCCGGCAGCACCACCACAAACGGGTTATCCCCGACTACCGGACGGGCGCAGAGGATGGAGTGGCCCAGACCCAGCGGCTGTGCCTGGCGCACGTTCATGATGGTTACGCCCGGCGGGCAAATGGCCTGGACTTCCGCCAGCAGCTGGCGCTTCACGCGCTGCTCAAGCAGGGCTTCCAGCTCGTAGGAGGTATCAAAGTGGTTTTCCACTGCATTCTTCGAGGAGTGCGTCACCAGGACAATCTCTTTGATCCCGGCGGCGACGATTTCGTCAACAATGTACTGAATCATTGGCTTATCAACGATCGGCAGCATCTCCTTTGGAATTGCCTTTGTGGCCGGCAGCATATGCATGCCTAGTCCTGCGACCGGAATAACCGCTTTCAAATTCGCCATATTCATCTTCACCTGTTTGGTTGCAAAACACGCAGTTTTGCAAAATTGTACATGTCACAAATCCATTGGAACTGATAATACACGGATACTGCCCGGGCATCTGCCCGCCAAATTCTTAAATTCACTGTCACCTAAAAGAATACACACAACTTCCTTTTACCAACAGTTTGAAGTGAGAATAATCTTATTCTCCATCAGGATATTCAGCGGCCCGCTTCCCTGCACAGCGCGATGTCGCCGCAAGGCCCCTACACCGCGGCCTTTGGTACGCAGACCCTGCCAGCTGCAGACTGCGGCGCCCATGTGTGCGGAAAGAATAGATATAGATAATTAATTTCGCCAGGCAATATATTTCAGCACAAACAGCCAGATATGGCAGGATAATAACCGTAAACCACGGAAGAGAACTGCGATCGGCACTATTCTGCGCTCACTTCATGATGTGAATTATGCCGATTTTGTGAGCGGGCTTCGCACTTCACCCGGGGATGAGGAAGGGTGCCTACCGTGGCGAACGACGGGACTGCCCGCGCTTTTGCGCCGGGCAGAACACAGCGGGTTATGGTTCTGATATCAGCAAGCTTATTCCAGCGCGTTCCGCCATATTGTTATTTTTCCGCTGATCTTTTCTGGAACATAATTCTTTTCTGTTCTCTTAATTTGCTGGAAATATATCCACCCCTGGCGGAGTGATATCCGCGTCGTTATTGCATTTTAGACTCATCTTATCCATGATCGTGGTAACACATACCGCAGTCGTACAGGTTTTAATACATATGGAATGGATTGCCGATCCGTCAATCTGGGCAGGTCTCGTCACGCTGGTGGTTATCGAACTGGTGTTGGGTATCGATAACCTGGTTTTCATCGCTATCCTCGCCGAAAAGCTGCCGCCCGCCCAGCGCGACCGCGCTCGTATCACCGGTCTGCTGCTGGCGATGGTCATGCGTCTGCTGCTGCTGGCCTCTATCTCCTGGCTGGTGACCCTGACCAAACCGCTGATTGTTTTTCACGACTTCAGCTTCAGCGCCCGCGATTTAATTATGCTGTTCGGCGGCTTATTCCTGCTGTTTAAAGCCACCGTCGAACTCAACGAACGGCTGGAGGGGAAGGACAGCGATAATCCCACCCAGCGCAGAGGGGCGAAATTCTGGGCCGTGGTGGCGCAGATCGTGGTGCTCGACGCTATCTTCTCGCTCGACTCGGTGATCACCGCCGTCGGCATGGTCGACCACCTGGCGGTGATGATGGCCGCGGTGATCATCGCCATCAGCCTGATGCTGATGGCCAGCAAGGCCCTGACGCGCTTCGTTAACAGCCACCCGACCATTGTCATCCTCTGTCTGAGCTTCCTGCTGATGATCGGCTTCAGTCTGATTGCTGAAGGCTTCAGCTTTATTATTCCGAAAGGCTATCTGTACGCGGCGATTGGCTTCTCGGTCATGATTGAAGCCCTTAATCAGCTGGCGCTATTTAACCGCCGTCGCTTCCTGTCGGCCAATATGACGCTGCGTCAGCGCACCACCGAGGCGGTGATGAACCTGCTGAGCGGCCAGAAGGAAAAAGCTGAACTTGATGCTGACACGGCGTCGCTGGTGGCCGATCAGGACCATCATCCTTTGTTTAATCCGCAGGAAAGGTTGATGATTGAGCGGGTGCTGAACCTTAATCAGCGCAGCGTCAGCAGTATTATGACGTCACGCCATGATATCGAGCGCATCAACCTCAGCGCGCCGGAGGAAGAGATCCGCAGCCTGGTGGAGAAAAATCAGCACACCCGGCTGGTGGTGACCGGCGGGAAAGATAATGAAGACCTGCTGGGGGTGGTTCATGTTATTGACCTGCTCCAGCAGTCCCTGCGCCAGGAGCCGCTGGATCTACAGGTGCTGGTGCGGCAGCCGCTGGTCTTTCCGGAGGGGTTACCGCTCCTCTCCGCGCTTGAGCAGTTCCGTCAGGCCCGCACCCACTTCGCCTTTGTGGTCGATGAGTTTGGTTCCGTCGAGGGGATTGTGACCCTGAGCGACGTGATGGAGACTATCGCCGGTAATCTGCCCAACGAGGTGGAGGAGATCGACGCCCGGCACGATATTCAGCATCATCAGGACGGTTCGTGGACGGTTAACGGCCATATGCCGCTGGAGGATCTGGTGCAGTACGTTCCGCTGCCGCTGGATGATAAACGTGAGTACCACACCGTCGCCGGTCTGCTGATGGAATATCTGCAGCATGTGCCGCAGGTGGGGGAGACCATTGAGATTGACGGCTATACGCTGCGCACGCTGCAGGTCGACAGCCATCGGGTGCAGAAGGTGCAGATCGTCCCGCCGGTAAAGCAGGATGAGCTGGATTATGAGGTGTAATCGTCAGGCATAAAAGGCCCGGGGTATCCCGGGCGGTGGGATGGATAATCAAACCCATGCCTGATGGCGCTTCGCTTATCAGGCCTACATGGATGGCAATGCAGACCGGGGTATTACCCCCACCGCGCAACCCAGGCCGGGTCAGGCACAGCCGCCACCCGGCATCAACGTGGCACACCCTCTGACGACAATCTCACAGCCCGGAAGGCCCGGGCTGCGGGGGTGGAGATTACAGCTTATCAAGCAGCTTTTTGGCGTCTTTGCTCTCTTTGCTGCCTTTATTACGCTCAACCCAGTCGTTGAGGCGCTGCTTCGCTTCATCCTGTAGCTGTTTGCGCAGGATTTGATCGACCTGCAGGCTGTAGCTCAGCGACTGCCAGTCGCCGTAGATGCGCAGCGGGATGGCGGTCTGTTTCAGGCGGTCGATAAGTTTGCCCTCCCCTTTCCAGCCGCCGAGCACGCGCACGTTAAAGCGCATATCGCAGTTCTCTTTCTGCAGATCAAGCTGACCTTCGCCAGTCATCGCCATCACGTCGGACTGCCCCTGCAGGCGGTTCAGCGTCACCACCCCGTTATCCAGCGTCAGCTGGCTGCTCACGGAATCCAGGCGGGTGGCATTGTCGTAATTCTCCTGCGCCCGCACGTTGGTGCTGCGCTCCACGGCCTGCTGCACCAGCTGCTGGAAATTCAACCCCTCGGTACGGGTATCGGCCATCTGCAGCTGAGCCTGCCCCTGCCAGTGACGGCGGAAATCATCCGCGTCAATGCGCGTTCCGGAAAACTCGCCGGTCAGCGACAGCTTGCCGGTCAGGTTTAATGAATAGTTAAAGGCTTTGATCAGCGAACCGATCTCCACATTCTGCAGCGCCGGCTGGAACGTCGCCTGCGGCGTGTCGCCACGGGCATCCAGAGTGCCGGGGAGAGAGAGCTGCCCGCCGTCGAGGTTGCCCTGCATTTTGCTGACCGTCAGCAGCCCCTGCTGGTTGCTGATTTCGCTCTGCACCTGGGTGAAGTTCAGGCCGCGCCACTGCAACTGGTCGGCGCTCAGGGCCATCCGGCCGTTAAAGCCGCGCAGGCTCTGGTAATCTTCGCGCTCATCGCTGTCGGCGATCACCGGACGCAGCGGTCGCGTCTGGCTCTGGCCCTGCTGGCTGGCGCTGCTGTCGGTCGCTGGCGAGGAGGGCGCCAGCAGGCTGTCGAGATTCAGGGTGGTCGCGTGGAGATCCAGCGACCAGTCCGGGCGATCCCCCAGCACCACGCTGCCGTTGCCGGTAAGGGTACTGCCGCTGGCCATCAGATTCAGGTTGTCAAAGCGCAGAGTTTTGCCATCTTCCTGCCAGCTGGCCTGCAGACTGCCCTGGCCATTAATGCCATCAGGGGGCAGCTCGGCGCCGCGCAGCTGCCAGCTTAGCTGGCTAAAGTCGGCTTTTAAGGAGTGGGGATAGTCGCCGCCCTGCACGGTAGCGGAGAAGCTCAGCGCCAGGTCGCGCTGGTCGCGGTTGATCCGGCCGGAGAAGTCGACGGTGGCCCGGTGATTCTCATCCTGCTCCATTTGCAGGCGGATATCACGCACAGTGACCTGCTCGCCGTTCTCATGCTGGAAGAAGAGCACGCTGTCGGCCACCTGCAGCTGGCGCACGTCGTAGGACCACCCACGGTCCTCCGGGGCCTGCGGCAGGGTGTTGTCATGCGGCACCACCGGCGCAGCGCTATCGCGAACCGCTTCGGTTTTCGGGGTCAGCTGGATCACCGCCCCCTTGAGCATCACCTGCTTCACCTGCAGCTGGTGCGACAGCAACGGCAGCAGCGCCACGTCGAGGCGCATGTTGTCGGCGCGGATCACCGGCTCTTCAGCGCCCCGGGCGGTCAGCGTCATGCGTCCGCTGAGAATGCTGAGCTGCGGCCAGACATGCCAGCGCAGCGGGCCATCGAGTTCAAGCTGATAACCGCTGCGCTCTGCCACCTCATGCACCATATAGGCGCGAAAATCGTTGGGATTGACCAGCAATACCAACGAGGTAAGCCCGGCGACAATGACCGCCAGCAGGATCATCAGCGTTGTCAGTATTCGTCTCATGGCACCCTCAGCAACACCCCGTTGACGTTATCAATCCTTGTCGATTCGGCTCGCCACCGCGCCCTGCTGGTCGCGATATTTGGCGTCTTCACGGCGGTTATACGGCCGGGCCGCCGGGCCCGATAATGGCTCAAAGCTTAGCGCGCCGATAGGCATTCCCGGGCGCAGCGCCAGCGGCAGTTTGCCGGAGTTGTAGAACTCAAGCACGATGCAGCCGGACCAGCCCGGGTCGATGCGGTGCGCGGTAACGTGCACCATCAGCCCCAGCCGCGCCAGTGAGGAGCGTCCGTCCAGCCAGCCCACCAGATCGGCAGGCAGGGTGACTGACTCATAGGTCACCGCCAGCGCCAGTTCGCCCGGATGCAGGAAAAAGGCCTCCCCTTCCGGCAGGACAATCTCTTCGCTCATCACGCGGTCCAGCGCGGCGCTGACCTCGGCCTTCGGACCGCTTAAATCGATAAACGGCGCCGTGTGGCCGCGGAAGGTGCGGAATTTATTACCCAGCCGTACATCAACCGTCGCGCCATTAATACGCTCAACGGGTGGGCGCGGATTGATGGCGAGTCGCCCTTCATCCAACCAGGCTTCGATATCTCGGTCACACAGACGCATGGGCTTTCTCCTTATAAGGCTGCTTCCCGCACGCTTCGCGGCGGAGAGGGCAATAGGGCTACTCTTTGCACGTTACACAATTCGGCCAGGTTATTCAAAGAACTGACTGATTTTGGCCTTCAGAATATCAATCGCGATGCGGTTTTTGCCGCCGCGCGGCACGATGATGTCGGCATACTGCTTCGACGGTTCAATAAACTGCAGGAACATCGGGCGCACAGTCTTCTGGTACTGGGCCATCACCGAGTCCATGGAGCGGCCGCGCTCGTTAACGTCGCGCTTAATACGGCGCATCAGGCAAATATCGAGCGGGGTGTCGACGAAAATAGAGAAGTTAAGCTCGTTACGCAGGCGCGCGTCGGTCAGCAGCAGGATCCCTTCAAGAATGATCACCTTCTTCGGCTCGACATGAATGGTGTTCGGCGTGCGGGTATGCTCGACGTAGCTATAGACCGGCAGTTCAATCGGCTGGCCGCTTTTCAGCATCTGCAGGTGCTGGAACAATAGACTGTGGTCCATTGAGCTCGGGTGGTCATAGTTGGTTTTGACGCGCTCTTCCATCGACAGATGACTTTGATCTTTGTAATAGCTGTCTTCCGGAATGACGCCAATATGTTCGTCGCCAACTTGTTCACGCAATTCGCGATAGAGAGTACTGGCAATAAGACTTTTGCCAGAAGCCGATGCGCCGGCGATACCTACAATGACGCACTGATGGGACATATCAGTCATAAATTTTTGCGACCTGATTAACCTGGATAGAGATGGAGGGTGGCGGCGGACCGCCAAACGCGGCAATTATAGGGATTTCAGCGTCCCGATACCAGTGGTATGCGCCCCGGACGGCTATTCCGCCGCCGGGATCCAGTCATCGGTATACCAGATATGCAACAGCGCATACGATCGCATCGGCTGCCAGCGACGGGCATAGCGAGCGATGGCGGCCGGGGTCATTCCCGGAAAGCGCTGTTTAATCAGGTAATCATCCGGCAAAAAGATATCTTTCGCCTGCCAGCCGCGCAGAGCAAAGTAGTTTGCCGTCCAGCGGCCAATCCCGGGCAGGCTCTGCAGTTGACGCAGCCCGGCGTCGATGTCCGCTGGCGCCGTCAGGGGCAGCTCGCCGCTGAGCGCCGCCCGGGCGAGGTGGATCAGCGCCTCCGCACGCCGAAGCGGCATTCCCAGCGCCTTCAGCGCCTGCGGGTCGGCCCGGGACAGCGCCTCTGGCGTCGGGAATAACACATAGCCGGGCGCCTCAGCCAGCGGTTCGCCCCAGCCAGCCGCCACTTTGGCAGTGAGCCGGGCGGCCATCGCCACGCTCACCAGCTGGCCCAGCACCGCCCGCACCGCCTGTTCGAAGGCATCCAGCGCCCCCGGCAGGCGCAGTCCCGGCCGCGCCTCGGCCAGAGAGCCCAACGCCCCGGCGACCTGCCGCGGGTCGCAGGCTAAATCAAACAGCTGGCCAATTCGCGCATAGCAGATCTCCGCCACCGGTTGCAGCCCCGGGGAGAGGGTCACCCGCAGGCCCTGCGCCTCTTCGTCCGGCGCCAGATGAATCAGCCCGCGATGCCCTTCAACGCCAAAGCTGCGACTATAGCCTCCTTCATCAAAGCGCTCGACGCCGGCGACGGCACGCGCCTGCAGAAAACCAACCATCCACGCCCAGTCGTAAGGCGGGGTCCAGGGTAACAGCACCATAAGCTCTCCTTTATATAGCGTTTCAATGATAGTCGCCCTTGACCGTCAGCGCCTTGCTTTTAAATTCCAGTTGTCGGCTTGGCGACGATCCGCTAAAGTCGCCCCCCTTCTTCACCGGCATGGGGATTTTGCAGACGATGTTTATTGGTTTTGACTACGGCACCGCCAACTGTTCGGTGGCCGTGATGCGGGAAAACACCCCTCAGCTGTTGACACTGGAAAACGGCAGCGCGCTGCTGCCCTCGATGCTCTGCGCGCCAACGCGCGAAGCGGTCAGCGAGTGGCTCTATCGCCATCATGACGTCCCCACCCACAGCGATGAAAACCAGGCGCTGCTGCGCCGGGCCATTGCCGCCAACCGCGACGAAGACATCGAGGTGCTGCGCAACAGCGTGCAGTTCGGTCTCGCCTCGCTGCATCAGTATGTTGAAGATCCGGAAGAGGTCTACTTCGTTAAATCGCCAAAATCCTTCCTCGGCGCCAGCGGGCTGAAGCCGCAGCAGGTGGCCCTGTTTGAAGACCTGGTCTGCGCCATGATGCTGCACATCAAACTGCAGGCTGAGAGCCAGCTGCCCGAGCAGATCGACCAGGCGGTGATTGGCCGGCCGATTAACTTCCAGGGCCTCGGCGGCGACGACGCGAACGCCCAGGCGCAGGGGATCCTTGAGCGGGCGGCTCTCCGCGCCGGTTTCCGCGATGTGGTCTTCCAGTTTGAACCGGTTGCCGCCGGGCTCGATTTCGAAGCGACCCTCAATGAAGAAAAGCGGGTGCTGGTCGTCGATATCGGCGGTGGGACCACCGACTGTTCCTTGCTATTGATGGGCCCGCAGTGGCGGGAGCGCGCCGACCGCCAGCAGAGCCTGCTCGGCCACAGCGGCTGCCGCATCGGCGGCAACGACCTCGACATTGCCCTGGCCTTCAAATGCCTGATGCCCCTTCTCGGTATGGGCGGCGAAACGGAGAAAGGCACCGCGCTGCCGATCCTCCCGTGGTGGAACGCGGTGGCCATCAACGACGTGCCAGCGCAGAGCGATTTCTACAGCACCGCCAACGGCCGTCTGCTTAACGATCTGCTGCGCAGCGCCCGGGATGCCGACAAGGTGGCTCTGCTGCTCAAGGTCTGGCGCCAGCGTCTCAGCTATCGTCTGGTGCGCAGCGCCGAAGAGAGCAAAATCGCCCTCTCCAGCGCCGCCAGCGTCGAAACCGCGCTGCCGTTTATTCAGGACGAGCTGGCCACCGCCATCGCCCAGCAGGGTCTGGAAGCCGCGCTGGATCAACCGTTGACCCGCATTATGGAACAGGTGCAGCTCGCGCTCGACAGCAGCCAGACCACCCCGGACGTGATCTATCTTACCGGCGGCAGCGCCCGCTCGCCGCTGATCAAAAAGGCGCTGACCGCCCAGCTGCCGGGTATTCCGCTGGCCGGTGGCGATGATTTTGGCTCGGTAACCGCCGGGCTGGCCCGCTGGGCGCAGGTGGTTTTCCGCTAACCCCAGCCCACCGCCGCCGCGCAGCAGGTCTGTCCTGATCGTGGCGCTGCAGATTACGCTGGAATATTCCTGGTCTCCCACGCAAAATGGCCTGTTCGTCCGGACAGGCCTGTCCACTCTTCCCCATTTCAGGGGGCGTATTATCCATACCGTAGCCAGATGTCTGCGGTCTGTATCGTTGGCATGCCGCAAGGGGGCGTGATTGAAAAGGGTGTCTGCGATCTTCGCAGCGGTCCGGCGTTGCCGGCCGCAGTTCCTGGCAGGCTGGCTGCTCAGCTGTGGATTATTCTTGCTGCTGGTCGCCCCACAGGCGCAGGCGGCGACGCGCCAGGTGGGCATTGATATTCCGGTCCAGTGGTACGCGGACGCCAGCGGCCAGATGACCATCGATCGCTTCGCCGCCCTGCCCACAGACCAGCTCGCCACCACCCGGCAGATCCCCTCCTTTGGTTATTCGCGAAAAACCTGGTGGCTGCGCAGCGAGCTGCCGGGAACGTGGTTTGCCGGGGAGCCGCGCTGGCTGCAGCTGGGCCCCTCTTTTGTCGACCATCTGACCATTTACTACCGACCTCTGGGCAGCGATGCCCCCTGGGAACAGCGCACCTTTGGCGACCGCGACGTCGCCCGCGAGAGCGACCTGCACTACCGGGAAAGCGTGCTGATTATCCCCCCGCCGCCAACCGCCGCCGGCTATGAGGTGGTCTTTCGCCTGCACAGCACCAGCACCCTGATCCTGCTGGCCTCGCTCTCTTCGCCGCAGGAATTTGTACAACGGGCGACCGCCGACACCGCTTTCTGGAGCTTCTATTTCGGCCTGGCCGCCGTCGCCAGCGGCGTGGCGCTGTGGCTGGCGCTGGCCCTGCGCCGGCGTCTGCTGTGGGGCATCTGTCTTTTCTCGCTCAATTATCCGCTGGTGGCCGCCCTGCACGGCTTCCCGGAGTGGTTTTTCGGCCACGCGGCGCTGCCGTTCCAGGACTTCATGATCAGCAGCCTCTCCCTGTTCAGCTATGCTACCGCCCTCTGGCTGCACAGCGAGATTTTTGATTTGAAGAAGAATATGCCGCGGCTTCATCAACTACTGATCGCCGCGGTGGTCCTCAACCTGGTGCTGCAGGTCAGTATTCCGCTCGGGTTTTACGGCTTCGCGATGCAGATTGAAGGGGTGATCTTCATCATTATCACCCCGGTGCTGCTGTTCACCTCCTGGTGGCTGTGGCGCAAAAAAGCCATCGACCGTAACACCCTGCTGCTGGGTCTGCTGCCGCCGTTCTACGTCGCCGCCGCGGTGCTGGTGCAGTTGTCTATCCACGGGATAATCCCGTTCCATATGGCGATCTATTCCCTCTGGCAGTATGCGCTGATCGTCCACATCATTACGGTGCTGATCATTGCCATCCTGCGGGTGCGCGCTGAAAACCGCCAGCTGGAGCAGAAGCAGCGCCTGGCGCGTGAGCTGCAGATTGAGCGTGAAGCCAGCTTCCATCAGCGACAGTTTATGGGCATGGTAGCGCACGAATTCCGCACGCCGCTGGCGGTGATCCAGGCAGCGCTGGAAAATCTCCGCCTCTCGGCCGCCTCGGCCAGCCAGGAGGCGCGCTTCGATCGCATCGGGCGCGCCGCCACCCGTCTGGTGCAGCTCACCGATAACTGCCTTGCCGACGCCCGGCTCGCCTCACACGACCTGCACGTCGATCGCCAGCAGACCGCCCTGCTGTCGGTGATCAACATGGCCGCCTCGGTGGTGGCCATCTCCCACGACCATTACCTGAACATCCGCCATCACGGCGCGGTGGAAAGCCCGCAACTGCAGGCCGATGCCGGCCTGCTGTGCATCGCCATCGCCAATCTGCTGGATAACGCGGTGAAGTATTCGCCCCCCGGTGAAATCGCCATCGATATCCGCTCCGAAGCCGGGCATACCGAGCTGCGCATTCGCGACCACGGCCCGGGCCTGCCCGGCGGGCAAGCGGAACTGATCTTTGAGCGCTATCGTCGCGGCGAGCACACGTCGCCGGTGCCGGGCGGCACCGGTCTCGGACTGTATGTTGCGCGTCAGATCGTGCAGGCTCATGATGGCAAACTGTGGCTGGCCGAGCATGGCCCGGACGGCTGCACCTTTATTCTCACCCTCCCGACAGTTGCTTAAGAGGAGAACGACGTATGGCTTTACGGCTGGCGATAATTGAAGATAACGCCGATCTGCTGGATGAACTGCTGGCCTGGCTGGGCTATCGCGGCTTCGAGGTGTGGGGCTCGCGCAGCGCCGAAGCCTTCTGGCGACAACTGCATAGCCATCCGGTGGACATCGTGCTGATTGATATCGGCCTGCCCGGGGAAGATGGCTTCAGCGTGCTGAGCTACCTGCATGAGCTGGGGCATTACGGTCTGGTGGTGGTCAGCGCCCGCGGCCAGCAGCAGGATAAACTGCAGGCGCTCAGCCTTGGGGCCGATGCTTACCTGATTAAGCCGGTTAACTTCGCCCACCTTGCGGAGACCCTCACCGCCCTTGGCGCCCGCCTGCAGCAGGATCGACCCGCCGCCCTTCCATCGGAGGCGCCCGGCACCGCGTCATCCGCCGCCACCGGACTGTGGCGTCTGCATGAGGATAAACTGATTTCTCCCGATGCCCGGACGCTGGAGTTAACCCAGCAGGAGTACCGTCTGGTGGAGCTGTTAATGCGCAATCGCAACGAGGTGTGCAGCAAGCTGGACCTCCATGCCTGCCTGTTTTCCCACGACAGCGAGCCTGACCTGCACCGCATCGACGTGGTGATTAGCCGCCTGCGCCATAAGGCGCGCCAGCAAGGGATCCACCTGCCCGTACGAGCGATCTTTGGTAAAGGACTGGCGTTTATTTCCTGATCAAAAGCGCGCTCTGGCCACTGCGCGGGGTGTGAATAACTCGCAAGTGTTAATTTTTCTCATTTTCTGAGAGAAATGAGAGGAATGAGACTGACGATGCGCTTAAGAACTTTCTTATAGTGCTAGCACATCAGGATGATGTCGTATGATTTTCAGTGGACAGGAAAACATATAACAAAACGTAATAGCCGTTCGCGGCAAATTCTGACACCATGCAGCACAAACAAGGTAAAAACGATGGCCATGCAAACGTGGTTAATATTATTGCTATGCATATTTTTCTTCAGCATCTCTGTATACAGTTTTATTTCCTATCTAAAAGACAGGAGACGACAGAAGTTTACGTTTAACGATAAGCGTTCGACGCGTCGTAAATAATTCACTTTATAATAATTAAAAACGATTACAGGTACGTTTATAAAATCAACACACCGCATACGCCCGGAGGATTTGTCACAGCATGGCGTTATGTTTTGCATAAGGAAATAACGCCATGAGAAACATTAATGTCACCATCAATACCCGCAACACCTTTGTACGTGAATCGCTGGTCGCCATGGTTAATGATCTCTCCCGGGACGAGATGCGGGCCCGTTTCTCCTGGCGCAATAACGACCTGTCAGACGAAGATATTATTATATGCGAAGTGATCCCTGGTGAAATCTATCTGTGCAATACCCTGATTAAAAACAGAAAAAAAGGCAGCTCCCTGATTATCCTCCACAGCTACGACCAGCTGCCGGAAGACGATTTCATGATTAATTGCCTGAAAGGAGTCATTTTTGTCTCGCTGAAAACGGCCAGTATTCCACAACTGCTGGCGATCATTAAAAGCGAACTACAGCATTGTATGGACCCGTCGGCCACTGACGCCACGAGCCGGGAACTGAGCTGCGCCAGCTGCCCGCATCGTGTCCTGTCGCGGTCGCAGACCGCTGTGGTGCACGGTATTCTTGAAGGGCTGGACATGAGTAAAATCGCTGCCCTGCAGCGCGTCAGTCCCCGCACCGCCGCTTACCATAAGAATAAGATTATGGAAAAATACAGCCTGAATAATAATCACGACTTTTTCCAGTTTATGAATCTGTTACGTGAGCGCTGGTAGGCAAATAGCGAACAGAAGAGAATAAGATATTCCCGTAGTGATATTGTCTGGAATCCGAAAATAGCCGCAGGATACTAAAAAAGCGCCAGCGCTGCCGAACATAACGTTAAACTCTGACGCTTCCTCGGTATAAAGACGTTACCGCGCGTTTTTATATAAGAAAAAAGACTAGTTACGAGGAAAACTGATACTTCGTCACATTACCCCTGACGTGCCTGTCAGGGGTCTTTTTTTCCGTGCGGAATGGCGCCCTCTGTGAAAGGGCGCAGCAGGATCAGGCTTCCGCTTTCTCGGCTTCCCAGTCCGGCTGTGCTTCCTCGTCGGTCAGCAGACCTTCGTTTTTCGACAGCATGGCGGTGGCAATGCCGTTACCCAACACGTTGATGGCGGAGCGCCCCATGTCGAGGAAATGGTCGATACCCATCAGCAGCAGGATCCCGGCAACCGGAATATTGAAGCTGGGGATCGTGGCCGCCAGCACCACCAGCGCCGAGCGCGGCACCCCGGCGATGCCTTTCGAGGCCAGCATCAGCGTCAGCATCATGACCGTAATCTCGCTAAAGCTCAGCGGTACGTTATAGGCCTGAGCGATAAACATCGCGGCGAAGGAGCAGTAGACCATCGAGCCCACGAGGTTGAACGAGTAGCCAATGGGCAGGACGAACGAGACGATATTGCGCGAGCAGCCAAACTTCACCAGCCGCTCAAGAGTCTTCGGATAGGCCGCTTCGGAGCTGCTGGTGGTAAACGCGACCAGCACCGGGTCCTTCAGCATGTTCAGCAGACGGAAGACCTCTTTCTTCAGCACCATATAACCAACGGCAATCAGCACCGCGCTGGTCAACAGCACCGCCAGGTAGTAACCGCCGATGAACGAAGCGTAGTTGAGCAAGATCCCCAGCCCCTGGGAGGCAATCACCGACGAAATAGCGGCGAAGATAGCCAGCGGCGCAACGTACATCACGTAGCCCGTCACCTTCAGCATAATGTGCGACACCACATTGAGGGCCGCCACCAGCGGGGCATTAAACTTCTCGCCCAGCGACGCGCCGGCGATGCCAAAGAACATCGAGAACACCACAATCTGCAGGATCTCGTTGTTGGCCATCGCCTCGGTGATGCTGGTGGGGATGGTATGCGACAGGAATCCTTTCAGGCTCATGCCGCTGACCGCCAGGCCGGTATCCACCGCCTCTTTCGGCACCGCCAGGTTTAACCCGGCGCCCGGGTGCTGGAAGGTGACGATCACCAGCCCGACGAGAATGGATAATACCGAGGAGGTGATGAACCACACCATCGCCTTCCCGCCTACCCGGCCAATGGTCGCCGTCTCGCCGAGACGCATAATGCCGACCGTCAGGGTGCTGAATACCAACGGCGCGATGACCATTTTGATCAACCGCAGAAACAGATCGGTCAGCAGCGTAATGTTGTCCGCCCAGGCGGAGATGGTGGTCGGCGTCGCGTAGGCATGGATAGCCGCGCCGGAGAGGATCCCCATCAGCATAAAAATGACGATGAAGAGCGTGAGTTTGTTTGCGTTTGCCACAGCAATGACCCCTGATTATTTAACACGTTGATTTTTAAGTGCATATGTTATTATTATGAAAATGCACTGATTTATTCACCGCATAAATCTAATTAAAGCCCTCCCGGATACAACTATTTTTTACTTTTTTAAACTAAAAGTTGATATCACCCCGGAAATCTACAACGAGACCGCCCGGCGTCGCGGCGGTTATCCAGACATTTCTCAACCTTCTTTTCATAATTCCTCCATTTTTACGGCCCCTTCCCTCACTAAACTAGTATCATTCAGCGAAACGCTTCAGGATGAGACCGTAAACTAATGAAAGGCAGTAACATACGTCGTTGGGGCGCCGCGCTGGCGGTAGTGATTATCGCCGGAGCCGCCTACTGGTTCTGGCACGATCGTGGCACGAGCGGCAGCAGCGCTCCCGCAGCAGGACAAGGCCCGCAGGGGCCGGGCGGCGCGCGCCATGGCCGTTTCGGCGGCGCGCTGGCACCGGTGCAGGCGGCGACCGCGACCGAACAAGCGGTGCCACGCTATCTCACCGGGCTGGGTACCGTGACGGCGGCCAATACCGTGACCGTGCGCAGCCGGGTCGACGGCCAGCTGCTGAGCCTTCACTTCCAGGAGGGACAGCAGGTCAAAGCCGGCGACCTGCTGGCGCAGATCGACCCCAGCCAGTTTAAAGTCGCCCTCGCCCAGGCGCAGGGTCAGCTGGCGAAAGATAACGCCACCCTGGCGAACGCCCGCCGCGATCTCGCCCGTTACCAGCAGCTGGTGAAAACCAACCTCGTCTCCCGCCAGGAGCTCGACACCCAGCAGTCGCTGGTGGTGGAATCCGCTGGCACCGTAAAGGCCGATGAAGCCGCCGTCGCCAGCGCCCAGCTGCAGCTCGACTGGACCCGCATCACCGCGCCGATTGATGGCCGCGTCGGCTTAAAGCAGGTGGATATTGGCAACCAGATCTCCAGCGGAGATACCACCGGGATTGTGGTTCTCACCCAGACGCACCCGATCGATGTGGTCTTCACCCTGCCGGAAAACAGCATCGCCACGGTGGTGCAGGCGCAGAAAGCGGGCAAAGCGCTCAGCGTCGAAGCCTGGGATCGCACCAATAAACAGAAAATTAGTGTCGGCGAGCTGCTGAGTCTCGACAACCAGATCGATGCCACCACCGGGACCATCAAGCTGAAGGCGCGCTTCAGCAATCTGGACGACGCGCTGTTCCCCAACCAGTTCGTTAACGCCCGCCTGCTGGTGGATACCGAAGAGAACGCGGTGGTGATCCCCGCCGCCGCCCTGCAGATGGGCAACGAAGGGCATTTTGTGTGGGTGCTGAACGACGAGAACAAGGTCAGCAAACACAGCGTGACGCCCGGCATCCAGGACAGCCAGAAAGTGGTCATCAGCGCCGGGCTTTCCGCCGGGGATCGCGTGGTCACCGACGGGATTGACCGCCTGACCGAGGGGGCGAAGGTGGAAGTTGTCACCGCCAGCGGCAGCGAGCAGGCGCAGCCCGCTCCACGCCAGAGCGGTAAACACGGAGCGCGTTCCTGATGCAGGTGTTACCCCCAGGCCGCACCGGCGGCCCGTCCCGGCTGTTTATTATGCGTCCGGTCGCCACCACTCTGCTGATGGTGGCGATCCTGTTAGCCGGGATCATCGGCTACCGCTTCCTGCCGGTCTCCGCCCTGCCGGAGGTCGATTACCCGACCATCCAGGTGGTTACGCTCTATCCGGGCGCCAGCCCGGACGTGGTGACCTCCGCTATCACCGCCCCGCTGGAGCGCCAGTTCGGCCAGATGTCCGGCCTTAAGCAGATGTCGTCGCAAAGCTCTGGCGGCGCCTCGGTAGTCACGCTGCAGTTCCAGCTGACCCTGCCGCTGGACGTCGCCGAGCAGGAAGTGCAGGCGGCCATTAACGCCGCCACCAACCTGCTGCCGAGCGATCTGCCCAACCCGCCGGTGTACAGCAAGGTGAACCCGGCGGATCCGCCGATCATGACCCTCGCCGTCACCTCCTCCGCGATCCCGATGACCCAGGTAGAGGACATGGTGGAGACCCGGGTGGCGCAGAAGATCTCCCAGGTTTCCGGCGTCGGTCTGGTGACCCTCGCCGGCGGCCAGCGCCCGGCGGTGCGGGTGAAGCTTAACGCCCAGGCCATCGCCGCCCTCGGCCTGACCAGCGAAACCGTGCGTACCGCTATCACCAGCGCCAACGTTAACTCGGCGAAAGGCAGCCTCGACGGCCCGGCCCGCGCGGTGACGCTTTCCGCTAACGATCAGATGCAGTCCGCTGAGGATTATCGCCGGCTGATTATCGCTTATCAGAACGGGGCGCCGATCCGTCTCGGCGATGTCGCCAGCGTCGAACAAGGGGCCGAAAACAGCTGGCTCGGGGCGTGGGCCAACCAGCAGCGGGCCATCGTGATGAACGTTCAGCGTCAGCCGGGGGCCAACATCATCGACACCGCCGACAGCATTCGCCAGATGCTGCCGCAGCTCACCGAGAGCCTGCCGAAATCGGTAAAGGTGCAGGTCCTCTCCGACCGGACCACCAACATTCGCGCCTCGGTGCGCGACACCCAGTTTGAGCTGATGCTGGCCATCGCCCTGGTGGTGATGATCATCTATCTGTTCCTGCGCAATGTCCCGGCGACCATTATTCCCGGCGTCGCGGTGCCGCTGTCGCTGGTGGGCACTTTCGCGGTGATGGTGTTCCTCGACTTCTCGATCAATAACCTGACGCTGATGGCCCTGACCATCGCCACCGGCTTTGTGGTGGATGACGCCATCGTGGTGATCGAGAACATCTCGCGCTATATCGAAAAAGGCGAGAAGCCGCTGGCCGCCGCGCTGAAAGGCGCCGGGGAAATCGGCTTCACCATTATCTCCCTCACCTTCTCGCTGATCGCGGTGCTGATCCCGCTGCTGTTTATGGGCGATATCGTCGGCCGTCTGTTCCGCGAATTCGCCGTCACCCTTGCCGTCGCTATTCTTATCTCGGCGGTGGTCTCCCTGACCCTGACGCCGATGATGTGCGCCCGTATGCTAAGCCACGAATCGCTGCGCAAGCAGAACCGTTTCTCCCGGGCCAGCGAGCGCTTCTTCGAACGGGTGATCGCCGTCTATGGCCGCTGGCTGAGCCGGGTGCTGAACCATCCGTGGCTGACGCTCGGCGTCGCACTGAGCACCCTGGCGCTGTCGATAATCCTGTGGGTCTTTATCCCGAAAGGCTTCTTCCCGATCCAGGATAACGGCATTATTCAGGGCACCCTCCAGGCGCCGCAGTCGGTCTCTTTCGCCAGCATGGCCGAGCGCCAGCGGCAGGTGGCCAGCATTATCCTTAAGGATCCGGCCGTGGAGAGCCTGACCTCGTTCGTCGGCGTCGACGGCACCAACCCGGCGCTGAACAGCGCCCGTCTGCAGATCAACCTCAAGCCGCTGGATGAACGCGATGACCGCGTCCAGACGGTGATTAGCCGCCTGCAGCAGGCGGTGGACGGCGTTCCGGGCGTGGCGCTCTACCTGCAGCCGACCCAGGATCTGACCATCGACACCACGGTGAGCCGCACCCAGTACCAGTTCACCCTGCAGGCAAACTCCCTCGAGGCGCTGAGCACCTGGGTGCCGCCGCTGCTCAGCCGCCTGCAGGCCCAGCCGCAGCTGGCCGACGTCAGCAGCGACTGGCAGGACAAAGGCCTGGCCGCCTATATCAAGGTGGATCGCGACAGCGCCAGCCGCCTCGGCATCTCAATGGCCGATGTCGATAACGCGCTGTACAACGCTTTCGGCCAGCGGCTGATCTCCACCATTTACACTCAGGCGAATCAGTATCGCGTGGTGCTCGAGCAGGATACCGAGGCGACGCCGGGCCTGGCGGCGCTGGATAATATCCGCCTGACCAGTAGCGACGGCGGCATCGTGCCGCTGACCGCCATCGCCACAGTGGAGCAACGTTTTACCCCGCTGTCGGTAAACCACCTCGATCAGTTCCCGGTGACCACCATCTCGTTTAACGTCCCGGACAACTATTCGCTGGGCGAAGCGGTGGACGCGATCCTCGCCGCCGAACAGTCGCTGGATTTCCCGACCGATATCCGCACCCAGTTCCAGGGCAGCTCGCTGGCCTTCCAGTCGGCGCTCGGCAGCACCGTCTGGCTGGTGGTCGCCGCGGTGGTGGCGATGTATATCGTGCTGGGGGTGCTGTATGAAAGCTTTATCCATCCGATCACGATCCTCTCCACCCTGCCCACCGCCGGGGTCGGGGCGCTACTGGCGCTGTGGCTGGCGGGCAGCGAGCTGGATGTGATCGCCATCATCGGCATCATTCTGCTGATCGGCATCGTGAAGAAGAACGCCATCATGATGATCGACTTCGCGCTGGCCGCCGAACGCGAGCAGGGCATGCCGCCGCGGGAAGCGATCTACCAGGCCTGCCTGCTGCGTTTTCGTCCGATCCTGATGACGACCCTCGCCGCCCTGCTCGGCGCCCTGCCGCTGATGCTGAGCACCGGCGTCGGCGCGGAGCTGCGGCGTCCGCTGGGGATCGGCATGGTCGGCGGTCTGATGCTCAGCCAGGTGCTGACCCTGTTCACCACCCCGGTGATCTATCTGCTGTTCGACCGCCTGTCGCTGCACCTGAAGCGCCGCTTCCCGCGTCAGGAAGAGGAGGCGTAAGTGAAGTTTTTCGCCCTCTTCATTTACCGCCCGGTGGCGACGATCCTCATCTCGCTGGCCATCACCCTGTGCGGCATTCTCGGCTTCCGGCTGCTGCCGGTAGCCCCGCTGCCGCAGGTGGACTTCCCGGTGATCATGGTTAGCGCCTCGCTGCCGGGGGCCTCCCCGGAGACCATGGCCTCGTCGGTGGCCACCCCGCTGGAACGCTCCCTGGGACGGATTGCCGGGGTCAATGAGATGACCTCCTCCAGTTCGCTGGGCAGTACGCGCATCATTCTTGAGTTTAACTTCGACCGCGATATCAACGGCGCGGCGCGCGACGTTCAGGCGGCGATCAACGCCGCGCAAAGCCTGCTGCCGAGCGGGATGCCCAGCCGGCCGACCTACCGCAAAGCCAACCCGTCGGATGCGCCGATCATGATCCTGACGCTGACCTCGGACACCTACTCCCAGGGTGAGCTGTATGATTTCGCCTCCACCCAGCTGGCGCAGACCATCGCGCAGATCGACGGCGTGGGTGATGTCGACGTCGGCGGCAGCTCCCTGCCGGCGGTGCGCGTCGACCTCAACCCGCAGGCGCTGTTCAACCAGGGCGTGTCGCTGGACGCGGTGCGCACCGCCATCAGCGACGCTAACGTGCGCAAACCGCAGGGGGCGCTGGAGGACAGCGCGCACCGCTGGCAGGTGCAGACCAACGATGAGCTGAAGACCGCCGCCGACTATCAGCCGCTGATCGTCCACTACCAGAATGGCGCCGCGGTGCGGCTGGGGGATGTCGCCAGCGTCTCGGATTCGGTGCAGGACGTACGCAACGCCGGGATGACCAACGCCAAACCGGCGATCCTGCTGATGATCCGCAAACTGCCGGAAGCCAATATTATCCAGACAGTGGACAGCATCCGCGCCCGCCTGCCGGAGCTGCAGCAGACCATTCCGGCGGCTATCGACCTGCAGATCGCCCAGGACCGCTCGCCGACCATCCGTGCTTCGCTGGAGGAGGTGGAGCAGACGCTGGTGATATCGGTGGCGCTGGTGATCCTCGTGGTATTCCTGTTCCTGCGCTCGGGGCGCGCCACGCTGATCCCGGCCGTCGCCGTCCCGGTTTCCTTAATCGGTACCTTCGCCGCGATGTATTTGTGCGGCTTCAGCCTCAATAACCTGTCGCTGATGGCTCTGACCATCGCCACCGGCTTCGTGGTGGATGACGCTATCGTGGTGCTGGAGAATATCTCCCGCCATCTGGAAGCGGGGATGAAACCTCTGCAGGCGGCGCTGCAGGGGAGCCGCGAAGTCGGCTTTACCGTGCTGTCGATGAGCCTGTCGCTGGTGGCGGTGTTTCTGCCGCTGCTGCTGATGGGCGGCCTGCCCGGCCGCCTGCTGCGCGAGTTCGCCGTCACCCTGTCGGTGGCGATCGGCATCTCGCTGGCGGTGTCCCTCACCCTGACGCCGATGATGTGCGGCTGGCTGCTGAAAAGCGGTAAGCCCCACCAGCCGACGCGCAACCGCGGCTTTGGCCGCCTGCTGGTGGCCGTGCAGGGCGGCTATGGGAAATCGTTAAAATGGGTGCTCAGGCACAGCCGGCTGACCGGCCTGGTGGTGCTCGGCACCATCGCCCTCAGCGTCTGGCTCTACATTTCGATCCCGAAAACCTTCTTCCCGGAGCAGGACACCGGGGTGCTGATGGGCGGCATTCAGGCCGACCAGAGCATCTCCTTCCAGGCGATGCGCGGCAAGCTGCAGGACTTTATGAAGATCATTCGCGAAGATCCGGCGGTGGATAACGTCACCGGCTTTACCGGCGGCTCGCGGGTCAACAGCGGGATGATGTTTATCACCCTCAAGTCGCGCGACCAGCGCCACGAGACGGCGCAGCAGGTGATCGACCGGCTGCGCAAAAAGCTGGCCAACGAGCCCGGGGCCAACCTGTTCCTGATGGCGGTGCAGGATATTCGCGTCGGCGGCCGGCAGTCGAACGCCAGCTATCAGTACACTCTGCTGTCCGACGACCTGTCGGCGCTGCGCGAGTGGGAGCCGAAGATCCGCAAAGCGCTGGCGGCGCTGCCTGAGCTGGCGGACGTCAACTCGGATCAGCAGGACAATGGCGCCGAAATGGACCTGGTTTATGACCGGGATACGATGTCGCGCCTCGGCATCAGCGTCCAGGACGCCAACAACCTGCTGAACAACGCCTTCGGCCAGCGGCAGATCTCCACCATCTACCAGCCGCTCAACCAGTACAAGGTGGTGATGGAGGTGGATCCGGCCTACACCCAGGACGTCAGCGCCCTCGACAAGATGTTTGTTATCAACAGCGAGGGCAAGCCGATCCCGCTGGCCTATTTCGCCAAATGGCAACCGGCCAACGCCCCGCTGTCGGTGAACCACCAGGGGCTGTCGGCGGCGTCCACTATCTCCTTTAACCTGCCCACCGGCCGCTCGCTGTCGGAAGCCAGCGACGCCATTAACCGCGCGATGACCCAGCTCGGGGTGCCGTCGAGCGTGCGCGGCTCCTTTGCCGGTACCGCTCAGGTCTTTCAGCAGACCATGAACGCGCAGGTGATCCTGATCCTCGCGGCCATCGCCACGGTCTATATCGTGCTGGGGATGCTGTATGAGAGCTATGTGCATCCGTTGACCATCCTTTCAACGCTGCCCTCCGCCGGGGTGGGCGCCCTGCTGGCGCTGGAGATATTCGATGCCCCGTTCAGCCTAATCGCCCTTATCGGGATCATGTTATTAATTGGCATCGTGAAGAAAAACGCCATCATGATGGTCGATTTTGCCCTTGAGGCGCAGCGCACCGGCAATCTGGCGCCGGAAGAGGCGATTTTCCAGGCCTGCCTGCTGCGTTTCCGGCCGATTATGATGACCACCCTGGCGGCGCTGTTCGGCGCCCTGCCGCTGGTGCTCTCCGGGGGCGATGGCTCTGAGCTGCGCCAGCCGCTGGGGATCACCATCGTCGGCGGTCTGGTGATGAGCCAGCTGTTAACGCTCTACACCACGCCGGTGGTCTATCTTTTCTTTGACCGTCTGCGGTTGCGTTTTTCGCGTCACTCCTCTCAACCGGTAAGCGAATAACATGACAGACCTCCCGGCCAGCGTGCGCTGGCAGCTATGGATAGTGGCGTTCGGCTTCTTTATGCAGTCGCTGGACACCACCATCGTTAACACCGCCCTCCCCTCGATGGCCAAAAGCCTCGGGGAGAGCCCGCTGCATATGCATATGATCATCGTCTCCTATGTCCTGACGGTGGCGGTCATGCTCCCGGCCAGCGGCTGGCTGGCCGACCGGGTCGGGGTGCGCAATATCTTCTTCACCGCCATCGTGCTGTTTACCGCCGGGTCGCTGTTTTGCGCCCAGGCCAGCACCCTTGACCAGCTGGTGATGGCGCGGGTGCTGCAGGGGATCGGCGGCGCGATGATGGTGCCGGTTGGTCGCCTGACGGTAATGAAGATCGTCCCGCGCGATCAGTACATGGCGGCGATGACTTTCGTCACCCTGCCGGGCCAGGTTGGCCCGCTGCTCGGCCCGGCGCTGGGCGGGGTGCTGGTGGAGTATGCCTCCTGGCACTGGATCTTCCTCATCAATATCCCGGTGGGGATCGTCGGCGCCATCGCCACCCTCTGCCTGATGCCCAACTACACCCTGCAGACCCGGCGCTTCGACCTCTCCGGCTTTCTGCTGCTGGCCGCCGGGATGGCGACCCTGACCCTGGCGCTGGACGGCCAGAAAGGGCTCGGTATATCGTCACGCTGGCTGGCGGGGCTGGTGGCCGTCGGCCTCGCCGCCCTGCTGCTGTACCTGTGGCACGCCCGCGGTAACGCCCGGGCGCTGTTCAGCCTCAACCTGTTTCGTAACCGCACCTTCTCCCTCGGCCTCGGCGGCAGCTTCGCCGGACGCATCGGCAGCGGCATGCTGCCGTTTATGACTCCGGTGTTTCTGCAGATTGGCCTCGGCTTCTCCCCCTTTCACGCCGGGCTGATGATGATCCCGATGGTGCTCGGCAGCATGGGCATGAAGCGGATCGTGGTCCAGGTGGTCAACCGCTTTGGCTACCGTCGGGTGCTGGTCGCCAGCACCCTGGGCCTGGCGGCGGTCAGTCTGCTGTTTATGTTTAGCGCCCTGGCCGGCTGGTATTACGCGTTGCCGCTGGTCCTGTTTCTGCAGGGGATGATCAACTCCAGCCGCTTCTCCTCAATGAATACCCTGACGCTGAAAGATCTCCCGGACGATCTGGCCAGCAGCGGCAACAGCCTGCTGTCGATGGTGATGCAGCTGTCGATGAGTATCGGCGTGACCATCGCCGGGCTGCTGCTGGGGCTGTATGGCCAGCAGCATATGAGCCTCGACGCCGCCAGCACCCATCAGGTCTTTCTCTATACCTATCTGAGCATGGCGGCGATCATCGCCCTCCCGGCGCTTATCTTTTCCCGGGTACCGGATGACGTCGGCACTAATACCGTCATCCGTCGACGCAACAGGAGTGGATCGTGAAATTTTGGCGCCCGGGCATTACCGGTAAGCTGTTCCTCGCTATTTTCGCCACCTGCATCGTGCTGCTGATCAGCATGCACTGGGCGGTGCGTATCAGTTTCGAACGTGGGTTTATCGACTACATCAAGCGCGGTAATGAGCAGCGGTTAACCATGCTCAGCGACGCGCTGAGTGAGCAGTATGCCCAGCACGGCAGCTGGGCGTTTCTGCGCAACAACGACCGCTTTATCTTCCAGCTGCTGCGCACCTTCGAACGGGATAACGACGACCGTTCGCCGCCGGGACACGGCATGAAGCCGGGTCCGATGGAGGGTCAGGGGCCGGATGGGCCGCCGCCGGATGGGCCGCCCGACGGCCCCAGCGACACCCCGCCGCCGAGGCCGGAAATGCCGCCCCACGGCTGGCGCACCATGTTCTGGGTGGTCGATCAGTCGGGCCGTGTGCTGGTGGGGCCCCGTGAGCGCGTACCGGAGGACGGCACCCAGCGCAGCATTGTGGTCAACGGCGTGGAGGTAGGCAAAGTGATCGCCTCGCCGGTAGAGCGGCTGACGCGCAATACCGATATTAACTTCGACCGGCAGCAAAAGCGCACCAGCTGGCTGATTGTCGCCCTTGCCACCCTGCTTGCCGCGCTGGCCACTTTCCCGCTGGCCCGCGGCCTGCTGGCGCCGGTGAAGCGGCTGGTGGAAGGCACCCATAAGCTGGCGGCGGGCGACTTTTCCACCCGCGTGACAGTGACCGGCGGCGACGAGCTCGGCCGCCTGGCGCAGGATTTTAACCAGCTCGCCAGCACCCTGGAGCGCAACCAGCAGATGCGTCGCGATCTGATGGCCGATATCTCCCATGAACTGCGTACTCCGCTGGCGGTGCTGCGCGGCGAGCTGGAGGCGATTCAGGACGGGGTCCGGCGCTTCACTCCCGAGTCCATCCCCTCCCTGCAGGCCGAGGTGGCTACCCTCACCAAGCTGGTGGACGACCTCCATCAGCTGTCGATGTCCGATGAGGGGGCGCTGGCCTACCAGAAAACGTCGCTGGATATCATCACCCTGCTGGAGGTGGCCGCGGGCGCTTTTCGCGAGCGCTTCGCCAGCCGGCAGCTGAGCATTCAGGTGTCGCTCCCCGAGCAGGCGATGATCTTCGGCGACCGCGACCGCCTGATGCAGCTCTTCAACAATCTGCTGGAGAATAGCCTGCGCTATACCGACAGCGGCGGCAGCCTGCACATCACCGCCCGTCGCAGCGGCCGGATGCTGGTGATTGACTTCGCCGACAGCGCCCCCGGCGTCAGCGATGAGCAGCTGGCCCGCCTGTGCGAGCGCTTTTACCGGGCGGAAGGATCGCGCAACCGCGCCAGCGGCGGCTCCGGCCTCGGACTGGCGATTTGCCTCAATATTGTCGCGGCCCACGGCGGCACCCTGCGTGCCGACCATTCGCCTTTTGGCGGGGTTAGCATTAAAGTTGAGTTACCTCTGGAACATGATTTACCGAGAGACGTATGACTGAATTGCCTGTAGATGAAAACACCCCACGCATTCTTATCGTGGAAGATGAACCGAAGCTCGGCCAGCTGCTGATTGATTATCTGCAAGCCGCCGGCTATGCGCCTACGCTGATTAACCACGGCGACAAGGTCCTGCCCTACGTTCGGCAGACGCCGCCGCACCTGATCCTGCTGGACCTGATGCTGCCCGGCACCGACGGTTTAACGCTGTGCCGGGAAATTCGCCGCTTCTCCGATGTTCCGGTGGTAATGGTGACGGCGAAAATCGAAGAGATCGACCGACTGCTGGGGCTGGAAATTGGCGCCGACGACTATATCTGCAAGCCCTACAGCCCGCGGGAAGTGGTCGCCCGGGTGAAAACCATTCTTCGCCGCTGCAAGCCGCAGCGCGATCTGCAGGCGCTGGACGCCCAGAGCCCGCTGATTGTCGACGAAGGTCGTTTTCAGGCCTCCTGGCGCGACAAGCTGCTGGACCTCACTCCCGCCGAGTTCCGGCTGCTGAAAACCCTCTCCCAGGAGCCGGGCAAGGTCTTCTCCCGCGAACAGTTGCTCAACCATCTGTATGACGATTATCGGGTAGTCACCGACCGCACCATCGACAGCCACATCAAAAACCTGCGGCGCAAGCTGGAGGCGCTGGACGCCGAGCAGTCGTTTATTCGCGCGGTGTATGGCGTTGGCTATCGCTGGGAAGCAGACGCCTGCCGACTGGCGTAGTTAGCCTTTTCCCGGCTCGCGCTGCGCTTAGCCGGGCTACACGTTCACCGCCCTCTGCACACCGTAGCCCGGGTAAGGCGTTTACGCCGCAACCCGGGGAACTCCAGAGCCTATCCCCCCAGGCGTTATGAGTGCTGTCAGTGTGAGCACTGCCCAGGTTCAAAATGGCAAACAAATTAGCCATACTGAAAGATACCCATCTGATATTTACTCCCCTTCGCCGCGGCGCTACAATGCCCGCCCTTAATGTGGGGACACTCCCCAACTCGCCGCACCAGGTGCGGCGAATCTGACCTGTCATCAGAACGAGAACACCATGTTTAAACCAGAACTCCTCTCCCCGGCGGGAACGCTGAAGAATATGCGCTACGCTTTCGCCTATGGCGCTGACGCCGTTTATGCCGGCCAGCCGCGCTACTCGCTGCGCGTGCGTAACAACGAATTCAATCACGAAAATCTGCAGCTCGGCATCAATGAAGCCCACGCGCTGGGAAAAAAATTCTATGTGGTGGTCAACATCGCCCCGCATAACGCCAAGCTGAAAACGTTTATTCGCGATCTGAAGCCGGTGGTGGAGATGGGGCCGGACGCGCTGATCATGTCCGATCCGGGTTTAATCATGCTGGTGCGGGAACACTTCCCGGAGATGCCGATCCATCTTTCAGTGCAGGCCAACGCTGTCAACTGGGCGACGGTCAAATTCTGGCAGCAGATGGGGCTCACCCGGGTGATCCTGTCGCGTGAACTGTCGCTGGATGAAATCGAAGAGATTCGCCGCCAGGTGCCGGAGATGGAGATCGAGATTTTCGTCCACGGCGCGCTGTGCATGGCCTACTCCGGCCGCTGCCTGCTCTCCGGGTATATCAACAAGCGCGACCCGAATCAGGGGACCTGCACCAACGCCTGCCGCTGGGAATACAACGTGGCGGAAGGCAAAGAGGACGACGTCGGTAACATCGTCCACAAATATGAGCCGATCCCGGTGCAGACCGTGGAGCCCACCCTCGGCATCGGCGCGCCGACCGATAAAGTCTTTATGATTGAGGAAGCCAAACGTCCGGGCGAGTATATGACCGCCTTTGAGGACGAGCACGGCACCTACATCATGAACTCGAAAGATCTGCGGGCTATCGCCCACGTTGAGCGTCTGACCCAGATGGGCGTTCACTCGCTGAAGATCGAAGGCCGCACCAAATCCTTCTACTACTGCGCGCGTACCGCTCAGGTTTACCGCAAGGCCATCGACGATGCCGCCGCCGGCAAACCGTTCGATACCAGCCTGCTGGAGACCCTGGAAGGACTGGCCCATCGCGGGTACACCGAAGGCTTCCTGCGCCGCCATACCCATGACGATTACCAGAACTACGAGTACGGCTACTCCCTCTCCGAGCGCCAGCAGTTTGTCGGCGAATTCACCGGGGAGCGTAACGGCCCGCTGGCGGCCGTGGCGGTCAAAAATAAGTTCAGCGTCGGCGACAGCCTCGAGCTGATGACCCCGCAAGGTAACGTCAACTTCACCCTCGAGCATATGGAAAATGGCAAAGGCGAAGCCATGCCGGTGGCCCCGGGCGATGGCTATACCGTATGGTTGCCTGTGCCGGACGACCTGCCCCTGCAGTATGCGCTGCTGATGCGCAACTTTACTGGTCAGACAACCAGAAATCCGCACGGTAACTAGTTAATTTGCGTTATTTTTTCATGATGTAAGGATATTAGAATCGGATCACATACCGTTTCGATCGAAACAGGTATCATCCATTTCGCTGAAAAACATAACCCATAAATGCTAGTTGTACCAGGAACCACCTCCTTAGCCTGCGTAATCTCCCTTACGCGGGCTTATTTTTTTGCCTCTCCTCCGGTCTTCGCTTGCGTCATGCGGTACACTTTATGCAACATTAAGCAATAAAGGTTCCCTTGATGATGTCTACGTTTCCTGCCAGCTTACTGATCCTTAACGGCAAAGGTGCCAATGAACCGCAGTTACGCGAGGCGGTTAACCTGTTACGCGACGAAGGGATCGATATTCACGTCCGCGTCACCTGGGAAAAGGGCGATGCCGTGCGGTTTATCGATGAAGCCCTGCAGCTGAACGTTGAAACGGTGATCGCCGGCGGCGGCGACGGCACCATTAATGAAGTGGCGACCGCGCTGGTGGAGCGCGGTAGCAAGATGGCGCTGGGGATTTTACCGCTGGGCACGGCCAACGACTTTGCCACCAGCGTCGGCATTCCGCAGGATCTGGCCAGCGCCCTCAAGCTGGCGATCGTCGGCCGCGATGTGCCGATAGATATCGCCCGGGTGAATGATAAAACCGGCTTTATTAATATGGCGACCGGCGGGTTCGGCACCCGGATCACCACCGAAACGCCGGAAAAACTCAAAGCCGCGCTCGGCGGTGTCTCTTATTTAATCCATGGCCTGATGCGTATGGATACCCTGAAGCCAGACCGCTGCGAGATCCGCGGAGAGAACTTTCACTGGCAGGGCGATGCGCTGGTCATTGGCATCGGCAACGGCCGCCAGGCCGGCGGCGGCCAGCAGTTGTGCCCGGAGGCGTTGATTAACGATGGTTTGCTGCATCTGCGCATTTTCACCGGCGAAGAGCTGATCCCTGCCCTGTTCAGCACCCTGGCGAATCCGGAAAACTCGCCGAATATTGTTGACGGTGTCTCCTCATGGTTTGAGATCACCGCCCCCCATGAGATGACGTTTAACCTCGACGGCGAGCCGCTCAGCGGAAAAACCTTCCGCATGGAGCTGTTACCGGCGGCCCTGCGCTGCCGGCTGCCGCCCGACTGCCCGCTGCTACGTTGATCAGGCTTCGCAAAGCAAAGACGGCGCCCGGCTGGTATACAGCAGCCGGGTTCGTTGATTGAGCCTCTGAATGTTAAGGTAAAACGGCACCTGCGGCTGCAGGAAAAACCTGGGCAGGATATCGATCCAAACACCGCACTTACATTAATAGACGATATCTACAACCTCAAACTCACATAATATCAAATAATTACCCATTAAAATGGGCGCATCTGCCGTGAGACAATGCGCCATCAAGCTTAGTAGTCCGCCACCTCGCGCGCCATTTCGCGCGTATATTGCCGACTGGCGTTAACCAGCATCTGCGTATAGGCCGTCCGCGCCTCGCCGCTGACCAACGCATCGACCGTCAGGGTTTCGAGGATCTTCCCGTACTGCATCACCGCCACTTTCTGGCATAAGTGGGCAATAACCCCAAGATCGTGGGTGACCATCAGGTAAGTGAGCTTCGCCTCCCGCTGCAATTCCGCCAGCAGGTTAAGGATCTCAGCCTGCACCGACACATCCAGCGCCGACGTCGGCTCATCCAGCAGCAGCACCTGTGGCTCAAGAATCAGCGCTCTGGCTATCGCCACGCGCTGCCGCTGCCCGCCGGAGAGCTGATGCGGATAGCGCTCACGAAAAGCGCGGTTGAGGCCAACTTTATCCAGCAGCGCATTGATCCGCCGGTCGCGGTCATTGAAACGATGGATCTGCAGCGGCTCTTCGAGGATATCGCCAATGGTGTGACGGGGATGCAGCGATCCGTAGGGGTCCTGAAATACCATCTGCACCTGACGGCAGCGCTCGCGGCTAATTTCATGCCCTAAGGGCTGAGCATCGATGGTCAGTTCCCCCTGCCAGTGGGTAAACAGCCCCGCCAGGCACTTGAGCACCGTCGTTTTACCGGATCCGGACTCTCCTACCAGACCGTAGATCTCGCCGGGCTTAACGTGGAAACTGACGTCATACAGCACCTGGTTACGCTTCTCCCCCTCGCCAAACGTGAGGTTGAGATGTTGAACTTCAATCATTATCCGCTCCTTAATCCGTTAACCAGCTGGCCTGACGCTGCAGCACCGGCAGTATCGGGCGACGATGCTGCATATCCGGCAGCGAGTTAATCAATCCCTGAGTGTAGGGGTGACGGGCGTTATCGAGATCTTTAGCGGCGATGGACTCCACTACCCGTCCGGCGTACATCACCAGTACGCGGTCGCAGAAGCTGCGCACCAGGTTGATATCGTGGCTGATAAAAATCAGCCCCAGCCCGCGCGACTGAACCAGGTCATCCAGCAGGCCCAGCACCTGCAGGCGCACCGACACGTCCAGCGCGGAGGTGGGCTCATCGGCAATGATCAGTTCCGGGTCGGTAATCAGCATCATGGCGATCATGATGCGCTGCCCCTGTCCGCCGGATATTTCATGCGGATAAAGCTGATAAACGCGCTCCGGCTGGCGAATACGCACCACCTCCAGCATCTCCAGTGCCCTGGCTTTCGCCTCATCTTTGCGCCCGGGATGATGAGTAAGCCAGGCCTCGGCGATTTGCTTACCCACGCAGACCACCGGATTAAGCGAATATTTCGGGTCCTGCATAATCATAGAGATACGTTTGCCGCGTACGCCGCGCATCTGCGCTTCGCTTAGATGCTGCAGATCGAGATCGGCAAACTGCATCCGGCTGGCGCTGACGCGGGCCTTTTTCGGATGCAGCTGCAGCAGCGCGCGCCCAACGGTGGACTTACCCGAACCGGACTCGCCGACAATGGCCAGCTTCTCATGCCCCAGCTGGAAGGAGACGCCGCGCACGGCGTGGGTCACCGCGCTACCATTAACAAAGTCGACGCACAAATCGCGCACGTCGAGCAGCGGTGCATTATTCACTGCGGGGATCGAGGATGTCACGTAGGCCATCTCCTAAGAAGTTGAACGCTAAGCTATTGATCAGAATCGCCAGCCCCGGAATGGTTACGACCCACCAGCACTCCATCATATAAGTGCGCCCGCTGGAGATCATCGCTCCCCACTCCGGCTCTGGCGGCTGCGCGCCGAGGCCGAGAAAGCCGAGGCCGGCCGCGGTCAGAATGATCCCGGCCATATTCATGGTGATACGGATAATGACCGAGGGCAGACACAGCGGCACGATATGGCGCCAGAGGACGCGGGCCGATGAAGCGCCCTGCAGACGCACGGCGGAGATAAAATCGGCCTGGCGCAGAGAGAGCGTTTCGGCGCGCGCCAGACGGGCAATCGGCGGCCAGGCGGTCAGCGTGATGGCGATAACCACGTGCTCCAGCCCCGGTCCTAAAGCGGCGACAAACGCCAGCGCCAGGACCAGACTCGGGAAGGAGATGAAAATATCGGTGACGCGCATCAGCACCATATCGACTTTACCGCCGAAATAGCCAGCGCTGACGCCCAGCAGCAGCCCGAGCGGACCGACAGTCACCGAGACCAGCAGCACGATATAGAGCGTGATGCGGGAGCCGTACACCAGGCGACTAAAGATATCCCGGCCAAACTCATCGGTGCCGAACCAGTGCTGTGCATTCGGCGCGACCAGCGCACTATTCAGGTCCTGTACCAGCGGGTTATAAGGCGCAATCAGCGGCGCGAAAATCGCCACCACCAGCAGCAGAAAGATAATGCCTCCGCCGATGGCCGTGAGCGGATTGCGCGCCATTTTGCCGATAAACCCGACGGCCCGCGCCGCCGCGCGTTGCAGCCGCTGACGGCCTTCGCCCGCACCGCCCGAAAGCGGCGAATCCAGAGAAACGGTCATGATTTTGTCCTCGGGTCAAAGAATTGATACAGCATGTCGGAGAGCAGGTTGAGCATCACGAAGATCACGCCCACCAGCAGCACGCAGCCCATCACCGCATTCATATCGCCCAGCAGCAGGCTACCGGTAAGGTAGGAGCCGAAACCCGGCCATGAGAAGACGGTTTCAATCAGCACCGCGCCTTCCAACAGCGCGCCGTAGGCCAGCGCCACTACCGTCAGCAGCTGCACGAGGATGTTACGAAACGCATGGTTCCAGATAACCTGACGCTCGGTCAGCCCTTTCACCCGCGCGGTAATAATGAACTCCTGCGACAGCTGGGCCAGCATAAAGCTGCGGGTCATACGGCTGATATAAGCCAGCGAGTGAAAACCCAGCAGCGAGGCGGGAAGAATCAGATGATTAATGGCGTTCCAGAACACCTGGCCGTTGCCAGCCAGCAGCGCATCAACGGTCATCAGGCCGGTGCGGCGCGGCACCACACCATCCAGCCCGAGATCTACCCTCCCGGCGCCGCCTACCCAGCCAAGCCAGGCATAGAACACCAGCAGTCCCATCATCCCGACCCAGAAGATCGGCGTCGAGTAGCCCGCCAGGCTGATAATGCGCACCACATAATCGGAGACGCTATTGCGCCGCGCCGCCGCCAGCACGCCCAGCGGAATACCAAGGCCCGCGCCGACGAGAATCGCCATCGTCGCCAGCTCCATGGTGGCCGGGAAGACGCGGATAATATCGTCCACCACCGGTTTCCCGGTCAGCAGCGCGTTGCCCAGATCGCCGTGCAGCAGGTTGACGAAATAGATGCCAAACTGGGTGGTCAGCGATTTATCAAACCCCAGCTGCTGGTAAACCTGCTGATAGGTGCTCTGGTCAGCATCCGGGCCGACAATCGCCAGCACCGGGTCGATGGGCATGACGCGGCCAATGGTAAAGGTCAGCAGCAGCAGGCCGAACAGTGTAATCACCACCTGCAGTAGCCGTTTTGATAAGCGCCGGCCGCGTGAGCCGGGCGCAAGGATTGCGGTACTCATCCTTTCTCTCCTTCGCGGACTTTATAGACATCACGCAGAAAAGTGGTGGCGGAGGGGTGCGGCTGATACTCCCGTACCTCGTTGCGCACGACGACCGAATCAACCATCTGCGAAAGCGGAATTAAAGCCGGAACCAGCTGGTCGTAGCGTGTCTGGATGGCCTGGTAGTCAGCCACCTGTTTTTGCGGATCGCGTTCCAGCAGGGCCTGGTCAATCATCGTATTAAGCTGCGGGTCGTAAAAACCGGTACGCCAGCCCTGGAAGTTGGTCAGGCGCGCCTTATCGCTGTTATCCGGGTTATAGACCAGCGCGCGCAGGCTGGAGTGCGGATGCGGCTCCATTCCGCTGCCGCCGCGTCCCACCAGCAGATCAAATTTACGCTCGCGCATCGCGCCGTAGATCTGGTTACCGGTGCCGGTGATGATTTTGGCGTTAATCCCCGCCTGCATCAGCGTCGACTGCACGGCGATAGCGATGTTAAGAAATGGCTGATCGGAGAGTACCCGCAGCGTGGTATCAAAGCCGTTGGGATATCCCGCTTCCGCCAGCAGCTTTTTCGCCCGCGCCACGTCCAGCTTATAGCCAGGGTCGGGCAGCGTGGACGGCATTCCCGCTTTGATAGGCCGCTGGTGCAGCACGCCGTAGCCCGGCATCAGCGCTTTATTGATACCCTGATAATCAATCAGATAGCGCACCGCCTCGCGCACTTTCGGATTGGCGAAGTGCGCCTCTTTCATGCTCATCGCCACGTAGTACATGGTGCCGCGCTGCACCGCATCGACGGTCAGCTGCGGGTCGCTGCGCAGGGCGTTGATATCGGAAACCGCCATGTTGTTGGCAATATCAAGGTCGCCTTTTTCGATCATCAGACGCAGAGTTTGCGACTCCTGGAAATGGCGCAGCACCACGCGGCTCATTTTCGCCTCGCCGCGCCAGTAGTCAGGATTACGCTTCATGCGCAGCACCTCTTTTGCCTGCCAGGTTTCCAGCGTAAACGGCCCGGAACCGGCTTCATGGGTGGTTAGCCAGCGGTTTCCCCAATCGTTATCCTGCTGGTGGCTTTGCACCGTTTTACTGTCCAGCACCCCGAGGTTGCCCAGCGCCGCCAGCGAGTAAATCACCAGTTGCGGATCGCTATCTTTGGGTAATACGATTTGCACCGTGAAGCGGTCCGGCGCGCTGACCTGGCTGTCGATATTTTTCTTACTGAAGCCATAGGATTTCCATACCGAGGCCTGGGCCAGGTTGAGGTGCAGGATGCGCCGCATTGACCACACGACGTCGGCGGCGGTCAGCAGGTTACCGGAGTGAAACTTGACGTCGTCGCGCAGATGAAAGGTCAGGGTTTTGCCGTCGGGGCTGATATCCCAGGATTTCGCCAGCGCGGGCTTAACGGTGGTGAGCTGCTCAGGGTCAAGCTCCACCAGCGAGTCGTAGAGGTTGACCACGATCCCCACCACTTCGTTACCGGTCATCGCCGCCGGGTCAAGGGTGAGCAGGTTATTCATATTCATCCCGATGATCAGCTGGTCGGGCGGGGTTTTCGCCACCGCCTCTCCGCTCCCCATCGACATGGCGAGCGCGAGAATACACGCTGCCAGTAAGGAGGTTTTTTTCATATCTCTGTTTGCCTGTACTGTAGGGTACATGTTGCCGGATGGCGGCATTTTCGCCTTATCCGGCCTACCGGGCCGCAGACCCGATAAGCGCAGCGCCATCGGGCATTTATTTTTTTAAATCAGTCGTGGCTAACGGTATTGGCTTCGATATACGCAAAATTAATGTCTTCGCCGAGACCCGGACGTTGTGATAAATGCACAAATCCCTGATCATCCATCGGGTCGACAATGCTGTTGAGATAGGCCGCCGGTTCATCGTAGTCGAGGAACGGATGCAGCAGGCCGCGCTCATACCAACGGCAGTTACGGATCGCGCCGACCACCGCCAGGCTTGCCGCGCCGTTGCCGTGGACTTCGCAATCCATGCCGAAAGATTCCGCCAGCGCCGCCACCTTCATGGTCGGGGTAATGCCCCCCACGCCGTTAGCGCCGGCGCGCAGAATGTCGCAGGCTCCGGCTTTCACCCATTCGGCGCGCATGTGGTGCTTGCCGCCGAAGCTCTCCGGCCCGACGATGGGAATCGACAAGTTTTCCGCCAGCCACGCGTACGAGGACAGCGAATCCTCCTCCATCGGCTCTTCAAACCAGGCGAAATTGAGTTTTTCCAGCGCTTTGCCGATCCACAGCGCCTCGGCGCGGCTGTACCAGTGATAGCCATCAATCATCAGGTCAATATCCGGCCCTACCGCTTCGCGCACCGCCGCGCAGGCTTTAATATCCATTTTGGGATTGGGCGCAAAAGAGATTGGCGGCATCCAGGTGTGCAGTTTGATGGCCTTGTAGCCGCGGGCGACCAGCTTTTCGGCAAAGGCGGCATACTCTTCCGGGGTCGACAGGCCGCCCGGTAGATCGTCGCCGCACATGGTGCTACCGTAAGCCGGGACGGTGTCGCGATAGCCGCCGAGCAGCTTGTAGACCGGCATCCTGAGGCTGCGGCCAATCAGGTCCCACAGCGCTTGTTCAACAAACGACAGCGCGCGTTCCGTTAGCTGATGTGCGCTGCCGCGCTGCCAGTGGTTAAGATCCTGCCAGATACGCTCGCGGTTAAACGGGTCCTGCCCCACCAGCACTTTGCGAAAAAAAGTATTCACCACGAACGGGCGCACGACTTCCGGAGGCGCAAACGAAAAACCCTGCGCCCCATCATCAGCGGTGATGGTCAGCATCGCCATTTTGGCCATGCTTTCAGCCCCCGGATGGGAGTGCCCGGCGCTGTCGGAAACCCGACGAGTGGGATACTGGAAAACGGTGACATTCACAGATTCAATTTTCATGCTCAATCCTTATCACGGCCAAATCCGATCGACAGAGGTAAATCGGCAAAGCGGTTTCACATTATTGAAAATACGTTTCAATATATAATCTAAGCACAATTACGTAGCAGTGCCTCGGACAAACACCGCTAAGCAAGGCCATAAATTTGGGCATTGGCACAACAAGACGTGACTGTTTTCACAAAAGATGAGCGAAATGTGAGGCGGATCGGCATGGAGAAAAAAGGGCGTGAGCGCAGAAAAGAGAGTGACCGACCGTGTACATCCCGGGATTTTCTGCGCTCACGAAAGCGTAAGTTATGCGACCGTCGCTGGCTCGGCGTTAAGCGCTTCCAGCAGTTCAGGTAAGGTTTGATAGCGGCCGACAGCGGCCTGATAGCGCCCCTGTCGGCTATCTTCGGCAACCACCGCCGTGGGAATGCCAGCGGCCTGAGCCGCGCAAAAACCGTTGTAACTATCCTCAATCACCAGACACTGGCTGGCGTTGAGATTGAGCTTGCGCAGCGTCGTCAGGTACACCGCCGGGTGCGGTTTGCCGCGTGGTTCATCATCTGCGCTGCAAACCACGTCGAAAAAGTGCCAGAGCGAGAGCTTGTTCAGCACAGCGGCAATAACCTGGCGGGATGATGACGTGGCGAGCGCAATTTGATAGCCCGCCTCGCGAAAATAGCGTAACGCCTCATGCACGCCGTGCATCGGCTCGCCTTCGGTGGCGATCAGGCCGGTAATACGCTGCAATATCGCGGCTTCAAGCCGCTGCGGGTCGAGATCAAGCTGAAAATAGCGGCACCAGGTGCCGGCGATTTCGTCGAGGCGTTTGCCTTTGGTGAGGGTTTCACACTCATCCACGCTCGCCGTTGCCCCCCACTGCGCGAGGGCGTCAATCTGCGCCTGGCGCCACAGCGCCTCGGAATCAATAATCACGCCATCCATGTCAAAAATAACCGCCTGCATACTCATTCGTTCACCTCATTAAGGCTGGCATGCGCTTCATGCCAGCCGCATCACCTAAGAGAATTCAACCTGCTCGCGGGCGGTTGCTTCCTTGTGGGAGAACCCCGGCTGCTCCACGCGGATAAAGGCGCAGAGGAAAAAGGCCACCACGTACAATGCGGTGTAGGCGATCACCACCCCGATGGTGCTGAAGAACGGCAGCAACACCACGGCAATCGCCGGCGCGAGAAAGTTCGACATCCCCGCCGACAGGTTATAGACCGAAATCGCCGCGCCTTTGTGCTTCGGCTCCAGCGCCGGGAACACGGCGGCCAGCGGCACGAAGGCGGCGACAAAGATCCCGAGGGCGATGGCGGGGATCAGCGCCATCGCAAAGCTATGGCCAAAGTGCTGAGGGATGTAGTAAAACGCCAGGCTGGAGAGCGCCATCCCGATGCAGCCGAACCAGCGCACCACCTTCATCCAGCCCAGTTTTTCCCCCAGGATCCCCCACAGCACGTTAGAGAAAATGGTGGTGAAGAAGAAGACTGCCCATACCTGGAGCCATTCTGAAGTGGTGAAGCCCAGCTCATCGACAAACATCATCGGCATAATGACCGCAAAACCGAACAGCGAGAGGGTATTGATAATCCTGACCATGCTCGACAGCAGAATATTGCGGTTGGTATAGAGCAGCGTCGCGGCGCGTCCCAGCTCGGAAAATTTCTGGCGAGTGGTGAGATTCTGCATATGCTGCGGCGTTTGAATATGGCGCAGGGAAGCCAGGGCAATCACGCCCCCGGTGACGCAGAAGGCCAGCGCCAGCCATAAAGTCCCCAGTTCGCCAATGTGCGGAATGGTGAAGCTCGGAATATAACTGCCGAACACGCCGATGCCGATGGAATAGACCGCCCAGAACCAACCGATGGCCGAGCTGGCATTGTCGCTTTTGACGTTATGGACAATCGCCACGATAAACGAGTAGAGGAACAGCGGATAGGCGAAGCCGCGGATGCCGTAGAAAATCAGGATCAGCGCATAGTTGGCGTGACCGAGGCCGAAAACGAGGAACAGCACGTGGAACACGCACCACAGCACGAAGCCAATCATCATCGTTTTCAGCGGGGTGATAATTTCCGCCACCACGCCGGAAATCCACGCCGACAGCGCGGCGGCCAGGCCGTAGAGGGTAAAGGCAAAGGAGGCCTCCGCCGGAGAGAAGCCGAGCGCTTTGATATAGTGCGACAGAAAGGCTAATTCAAAACCGTCGCCGGTCATAAATACGGCAACGGCGATGTATCCCCAGAGCAGGTTCAGGGGTAAACCGAGCCACTGTTTATTATTGATAGACATAATGACCTCGTTTTCAGGGTACAGGGTGGCCGCTCCGCGATGTGCAACGAAGCGGCTGTTATGATGAAAATCAGTGCTGCCGGTAATTCAGATCGTTTAAATACAGGTCTTTAAACTGCGCGTAGCGTTGCATCAGGGTGTGGTGGCGAACGGGATCCGCACGCCAGGTCTGCCAGACTTCCGGTTTTTCACACACCGCGGCAATCGGTTTGCCCGCCGCCAGGCAGGCCAGCCGCGCCGCGCCCAGCGCGCCGCCGGTCTCTCCCCCTTTATGGGTCACCACCGGCATAGCGAGAATGTCGGCCAGCAGCTGGGCCCAGAAAGGACTGCGGGCGCCGCCGCCCACCAGCGAGCACTGCGCGATCGGCGTACCGCTCTCTTTCAACGCCTGCAGGCCGTCGTTGATACCGAAGCTCACCCCTTCCAGCACCGCGTAGCCAAGCTGAGCACGCAGGCTGGCGTGGGTCATGCCCCAGAACATGCCGCGCGCGTCAGGATCGTTATGCGGGGTACGTTCGCCGGAGAGATAGGGCAGGAAGAACGGGGCGTGGGCTTTCTCCTCCTCGCTGAGCTCGGCAATTTCCGCCAGCAGCGCCACCTCCGTGGTGCCGGTCAGGCGGCAGAACCACTGCAAACAGCTGGCGGCGCTCAGCATGACGCTCATCTGGTGCCACAGGTTCGGCAGCACGTGACAAAACGCATGTACCGCCGACTGCGGCGCCGGACGATAGGCGTCGGTCACCACAAACAGCACCCCGGAGGTGCCGAGCGAAATAAACGCATCCCCCGGCGAGACCGCGCCGACGCCAATGGCGCTAACCGCGTTATCCCCCCCGCCCCCGGCCACCACCACCGAGGCGTTCAGCCCCCAGCGCGCCGCCACCTGCGGATCAAGGGTGGCGGAAACCTCGCAGCCTTCGACCAGCGTCGGCATTTGGCTGCGCGACAGGCCGCACTTGTCCAGCAGAGCGTCGGACCAGTCGCGCTTCGCCACGTCCAGCCACAGCGTCCCGGCGGCGTCCGACATGTCGGAGACTTTCTTCCCGGTCATCCGGTAGCGCAGATAATCCTTCGGCAGCAGCACCGTGGCGGTGCGCTGAAAGTGTTGCGGCTCATGACGGCGCACCCACAGCAGCTTCGGCGCGGTAAAGCCCGGCATCGCCAGGTTGCCCGCCACCTGATGCAGCTCCGGTGCCATCGCCTCCAGCTCGGCGCACTCTGCGGCGCAGCGGGTGTCGTTCCACAGAATGGCCGGACGGATCGTCTCCCCCTCTTCATCCAGCAACACCGCGCCGTGCATCTGTCCGGAGAGGCCAATCGCCTTGATGGCCGGCCAGTGCTGCGCGCATTTTTCCCGTAGCGTGCTCATCAGGTACTCCGTCGCCTCCCACCATAGCTCCGGTGATTGTTCTGACCAGTGCGGATGGGGCCGCTGAATGCTCAGCGGCGCGCTATGGCTGGCGATAACCTCATAGTTCTCATCAATGACCAGCGCTTTGACTTCCGATGTGCCGAGATCGATACCCAGATACATAGCCACCTCTTATTTAATCAGCGTGTAAACGGCGGCGACTTTCTCGCGCATCAGCGCCAGAAAATCCGCGTTGTTGGCGAGGTCACCAAACAGGGCTTTATCGCGGGCATAGACAGCCACCGGATCCTGAGCCTCATACATCTCATGCACCGCCTGCGCATCCAGGATGCCGTCCTGGTACTGATAGGGCAGCGTTCCCTTATGCCACTGCTCCATAAAGACGAAGAACAGCGCCGGCAGCATGGCGGTCGCCTCAGGGCGGACGCCGCGCTGATAGCACTCCTGCAGCGTGGGGGCGATCATCGCCGGAATTTTCGAGAAGCCGTCGGCGGCGACGCGCTGGTTGGTGTCCTGGATATAGGGGTTGGTAAAGCGCTTAAGCACCACATCCCGGTAGGTGGGCAGATCAATGCCGTTATCGCCGAGGCAGGGAATGACATCCTCCGTGACGTAGCGGTCGGCAATGGCGTAGATAACATCGGTCAGCGTGCTTTCATGAATATACTGCTGGCCAATTAAGGTTCCCGCCCAGGCAATGCAGCTGTGCGACGCGTTCAGAATGCGGATTTTCGCCTCTTCATACGGGATGACCGACTCGACCATCTCCACGCCGACCGCTTCCAGGTTCGGGCGGGCATCACGGAAGTGGTTCTCCACCACCCACTGGATAAAGGTCTCCCCCATCACCGGCGCTTTGTCATCAATCCCGGTTTGCGCTTTGATACGGGCCGGCAGATCGGCCGCTGGACGCGGGGTGATGCGGTCCACCATGGTGTTCGGACAGGTGGTATTGGCCGCCATCCAGTCAATCACCGCCTGTTTGCCGGTGAGCTGCAGGAACTCGACCATGCCGTCGTGGAAACGCTCGCCGTTGTGGCGCACGTTGTCGCAGTTGAGCAGGGTCAGCGGCCCGGCGTCGTCGGCCATGCGCTTCTCCAGGATCCGCGCGAGGGTGCCATAAATGGTTTTGCACTCGCCTTGCAGGTCGGCCTGCAGATCGGGGTTACTGGTTTCCAGCTGATGGCGGGTGTTCAGGTAGTACCCCCCTTCCGTCACAGTAAAGGCGATAACTTTGGTCTGCGGGTTCGCCCCTTCGTTAATCAGCGGCTGCAGCCCGGCCTGCCACGGCAGCAATTTCTGGATAGAAGTAATTTCTTCATATTCGCGCTCCCCTTCCGGGCTGACGGTCTCCAGGACGTAACGTCCTCCCTGCGCCGCCAGCGCCTGCACCACCTGCTCGGCGTCGTTACGAATATTTCCTGCCGCGATGTGCCAGCGCTTATCCCCGGACGCTATCAGACGATGCAGATACCACGCCTGATGCGCGCGATGAAAAGAACCCAGACCGATATGAAGCCATGTGAATTGATTGTTCATGTTCTGTTCTCCTTGAGTTGATGGCGCCACTGTAATTGATCATTTGACCAAAATAAGAGCCACAGATCACAAAAGAACAATTACCCAATTAAATTACAAATGACCAATAAAGAGCAAAAGCTTGCCAGTTATGCCAACCACGGCGAGAATGCGGGTATTCGCCGGGCCAATTGCGAGCCCTGGTCAGCAACTTAGGGCGGGAAACCATGAGTAAAGAAGACGATATCCGGTTGGATCAGAAGGTGCGTGCCGCATGGATGTACTACATCGCCGGTCAGAATCAGAGCGAGATCGCCAGCCAGCTGGGCACCTCCAGACCGGTGGTGCAACGGCTGATCGCCGCCGCGAAAGAAGAAGGGATAGTGTCGATTAATTTGCACCATCCGGTAGCAAACTGCCTCGATTATGCGCAGTTGCTGCAGGAAAAGTACCGGCTTCTCGAGTGCAATGTGGTCCCCGCCTTTAGCGAAGAAAGCACCCTCGACAGCGTGTCGTTTGGCTGCTATCAGCTGATGGCTCGCTATCTGCAGGATGATAAGGAGAAAATCATCGGCCTGGGCTCGGGCCTGACCCTGAAAAAAGCGCTGCAGCGCATCGATTTTGACAGCCTGAATACCCGCTGCGTGGCGCTGATCAGCGCCATGAACGCCGACGGGCAGTGCAATTATTACGATGACGTGCCCCTGCTGCTGACCCGCAAAATTAAGGCCAAGTACTATCAGTGGCCGGCGCCGCGCTACGCCCAGAGCGCGGAGGAGCATGAGATGTGGTGCACCAACCGCTTATTCCGCAGCGTCTCCGGCGTCGCACAAGAGGCGGACGTGATTTTTGTCGGCATTGGTCCCCTGGGCACGCAAAGTCCGATCTTTAAAGACGGGTTTATCAATCAGGCGCAAATGGATGAGCTGACCGCGCGCGGCGGCATCGGAGAGATCCTCGGACGGTTTATCGATGCGGAAGGCCACGTGGTAGACAGCGAGATCAACCGCATGATCACCAGCTATGATATCCGTCAGAACCACTGCCCGCGTATTGCCGCGGCCTGTGGAGAATACAAACGACCGGCGATCCTGGCGGCCCTTAAAGGCGGCTGGATCAATGGTCTGGTGACCGATGAACATACCGCCCGCTGGCTGCTGACGCGGTAACGGCGCGGCCTGAAGGCGCATATACAACGGTAACCCCGGTGCGCGTCGCGCCACCGGGGATCCCAACGATACTCGTGCTTATCAGGCGATAGTCACTTTCCCGTCGAGGTAGACGTCCTGCACGGCATTGATCAGCTTCACGCCGTCAGCCATCGATTTCTTAAACGCCTTCCGGCCGAGGATCAGCCCCATACCGCCGGCGCGTTTATTGATCACCGCCGTGCGCACCGCGTCGGCAAGGTCGGTCTCCCCGCCCGCCGCGCCGCCGGAGTTAATCAGCCCGGCGCGGCCCATATAGCAGTTGGCCAGCTGGTAGCGCACCAGATCGATGGGGTTATCGCTGGTCAGTTTGCTGTACACCCGGTCGTCGGTATAGCCGAAGTTAACCGCTTTGTAGCCGCCGTTATTCTCCGCCATTTTTTGCTTAACGATATCGGCGCCGATGGTGGCCGCCAGGTGGTTGGCCTGACCGGTCAGGTCCGCGGAGACATGATAGTCGACACCGTCTTTCTTGAACGCCGAATTGCGCAGATAGGCCCACAGCACGGTGACCAGGCCCAGCTCATGGGCCCGCTCAAAGGCGGCGGAAATCTCTTCTATCTGACGACGCGATTGTTCCGAGCCGAAATAGATCGTCGCTCCCACGGCCACCGCCCCCATATTGAACGCCTGCTCAACGCTGGCGTAGAGGGTCTGGTCGTATTCGGTGGGGTAGCTCAGCGTTTCGTTATGGTTGAGCTTCACCAGGAAAGGGATGCGATGCGCGTAGCGGCGCGACACCGAGGCCAGCACGCCATAGGTCGACGCCACGCAGTTACAGCCGGCTTCGATCGCCAGCTCGACGATATTTTTCGGATCAAAGTACAGCGGGTTGGCGGCAAAGGAGGCGCCCGCCGAGTGCTCCACGCCCTGGTCAACCGGCAGAATGGAAAGGTAGCCGGTTCCCCCCAGGCGTCCGGTATTGTACAGGGTCTGCATATTGCGTAGCACCGCCGGTGGTCGGTTATTATCCACCATCACCCGATCAACATAATCTGCCCCAGGCAGATACAGCTGGTCGGCCGGAATGGTTATACAACGGTGCTGCAACAGGCTCTCGGCATCTTTGCCCAGCAACTGCGTAATATCAGTCATAGCAATCTCCCGTAAGGCCGGCCGAAGCCGGCATGCATTATCCCAACCCAATTTTTTTGGGCAGGTTAAGCCTGGTACCGACTTAGCCTATTTTCCAGCCGGGGGGCCATTTTTTCAGGAGATTCTGCTGTCCCGTTGCGCTGCCATTTACCACCAGGCGTGGAAATGGTGCACCGGCCCGATGCCGTGGCCCACTTCCAGAGAGTCGGCCTGCGCCAGGGCCGCCGACAGCCAGGCCTTCGCCTCGGCGACGGTGGCCGCCCAGTCCGCATGACGGGGGCGCAGCGCCGCCAGCGCGGCGGAGAGCGTGCAGCCGGTGCCGTGGGTATTTTTGGTCTGCACGCGAGGCGTGGTAAACCGCTGTTCCCCTTCGCGGGTGAAGAGCCAGTCCGGGCTTTCGGCGTCGTCGAGATGGCCGCCCTTCATTAATACCGCGCCGCAGCCCAGCGCCAGCAACGCCCGCCCCTGCTCCAGCATCTCGCGCTCGGTGCGCGCATGGGGGGCATCGAGTAGCGCGGCCGCTTCCGGCAGGTTCGGGGTGATCAATGACACCTGCGGCAACAATCGTTGACGCAGGGTCTCCACCGCCGAGGCCGACAGCAGCGGATCGCCGCTTTTCGCCAGCATGACGGTATCCAGCACCACGTTGGCCACCCGGTAGCGCGCCAGCCGCTCGGCCACGGCTTCCACAATATCGGTCTCCGCCAGCATGCCGATTTTGGTGGTATCGATACGCACATCGCTGAACACCGAGTCGAGCTGCGCGGCCACAAAATCCGGTTCGATGCGATAGACCGACTGCACGCCGCGGGTATTCTGCGCCACCAGGGCGGTGATCACCGAGCAGCCATAGGCCCCCAGCGCGGAGAAGGTTTTCAGATCGGCCTGGATACCGGCCCCACCGCTGGGATCGGTGCCGGCGATGGTCAGGGCGTTGATGCGTTTCATCCCTGCACCTCCTGATACAGCGCGTCGAGAAACGCCGGAATAAAGCTGCCAGGGCCTCCCTGACGGGCGGCGATCTCCCCGGCCTGCTTCATCAGCCCGCAGGCGGCGGCCACGTTTTCCAGCCGGTCCCCCGACAGCGCAGCGCTCGCCGCCACCACCGCCGACAGCGCGCAGCCGGTGCCCACCACCCGGGTCATCAGCGGATTACCCCCCGCCACGCTGAGCACCCGCTCGCCGTCAGTGACGTAGTCCACCTCGCCAGTGACCGCCACCACGGTAGCCAGCCGGCGAGCCAGCGCCTGGGCCGCCGGCAGCGCCGCGGCGGCCGTATCGGTGGTATCCACCCCGCGCCCGCCGGCGCTCATCCCGGCCAGCGCCAGAATTTCAGAGGCATTGCCGCGAATGGCCGCCGGCTGGAGGGCCAGCAGCTCGTGACAAAAGGCCGTGCGCACGGTCAGGGCGCCGACCGCCACCGGATCCAGCGTCCAGGGCTTTCCGGCCTGACGGGCGTGTTCCACCGCGACGCGCATTGCCACGGCGCGATCTTCGGTCAGGGTACCGACGTTAATTAACAGCGCATCGGCGATAGCGGCAAACTGCGCCGCTTCGCGGGGATCGATCACCATCGCCGGCGAGGCGCCGACGGCCAGCAGAACGTTGGCGGTAAAGGTCTGCACCACATCATTGGTCATGCAGTGCACAAGGGGGGAATGGGCGCGCAGCAGATGGCGCAGGTGCGCGACAGGCGCGGGATTCAGCAGCTCAGGCATGGTTTGCTCCCGCCAGACGAGGTAGAAGCAATGACCCTGCGGTCTCTGACTTCCCTACGCTGGCATTATCCAGATCAGGTGGTACGGGTATTTCTCAGCCTTCAACGAAGAAGGGCACCCCGAGTCATCGTGTTATTTTTCCTACACTTTTTCGTAGATTACTCCATTAAAAATCATTGAGCAAGTGAGGTTTTGATTAGTTCAAATTTTAGCCTTGTACCTCACCTTGCACCGCACTTTGTACCTCAGTTGATAGGTTGTGTTTTAACCATCCTCCAATCCTTCAGACACTGTAGTAAGGGGCCATATCATCAATTGATCTCCTCCCTGATTTTGGGCCAGGGTCAAAACCCGGAAATCTCAAAAAGTGCGTGGAACTAAAAC
>NZ_KV792983.1:41537-67936 GCF_001808325.1 Klebsiella sp. HMSC16C06 | reverse complement strand
AAAAGTGCGTGGAACTAAAACGGGTGTGCTTACAATGGATGAAAGGGATAGCTAAGAAAATAGAAGTTGATTACATAGTTCTTTCTAGATTTAAGAATGGTGGGTATGAGACTGAATCTAAATTGATTAAAGTTAAATAGATGGAACCAAATCCAAGGGCCTTGTAATATTTTAGATATATGTCTAATTAATTATGAGGTTAACTATGGAACACACTTTATCTCTCTTACTGTTTACTGTTCTTGGGATGATAGCAGCCAATAAAAATGCAAGAGCTATCATCAAAGATATGATTCTTACTCAGTGGAATCTTATCAAGCCTGATAAGTGAACTTATTAACTTGTTATAGTTATCACTGATGTAGTAGTAATTGGTCAATCTGTTTTATCGATACGATCTAACTTTGTTATTGAAGGAAATGCATATTTACATTATTTTACACCGAACCCATGTCATAATTTTGGTGAATGTTAATAATATGAAAATTAAATTGATGATGATTGCTACAGTTAGTTTGATAACTCTAAGTGGTTGTTCCAGCGATCCTACAAGTATGTGGAATAGTCGTTATAATTTTAAATCTGTTGGTCAAGTAATGGAAATGTGCAACAGTGGCGACAAAGATGCATGTATTGCTGCTGGTCAAATGGGAACATTTGTTAATGGCATGAATGGACTTAATAATGTTACTCAGCAGGGACTACAGCAACAGCAGCCACAACACACAATGACTACCACTACTTGTAACCATTTAGGTACTGGTGTTATTTGTAATTCTAATTAATATCTAAAACCCTTCTCAAATACGCCCCTAGAACGCTCTGTAATCAACCACAGGGCGTTTTCTTTATTAACCCCCTACCCTACCAGAAATATTTAAACATCTCAAAATCGCGTATAAGCAGCCTATGAATTTTCGCACATAATATATAAGAGTTTTATTAACTATTATTTGTTGTCGCTATAGGTCGCCAACTACACTGTAAAACCATCTGTTGTTACACAACCTCATAAAGATTAAGACCAGAAGAAAAGGGCCGCTAAAAGCAGCCCTTATGAATTTATTATTTATTACAGTGTCTGTAGAAGCAATGGACAATTCATTTCATGATAGTATTTTCTTGAAAAATCATTAATTTTATCATTGTTCATACCTTGTTTTTCCCACAATTGAGCCTCTTGTGATGCTACATATTCAGCATAGTTAATAATTTCCTCATCAACATTATAAGAAACATTATTAGCTTTGTTATTGAGTCTCCATTCTTTAAGAGCTGCTTTTCTGAATATATCAACTTCACTTGATGGAATATCATATGTATCTGGTTTCTTACCTAATACTGACATATCACCGTAGAAAGCACAGGAAACATATGCTTGTGCTTTAGTTTCATGATCCATGCTATCAGCCATAGCAGGAACAGCAACCATCATACTTGCTATCAAAATTAAATATTTCATACCACCCCTATCAACTATTTTTATCTTGTCATTAATGAAATTAATGACAGTGTTAGTAATACAAAACCCATCCACATTGTGAAGAACACTGTGCTTATCTCCATTCTATACCATCAATTACATAACAGATAGTTTGTAATGGGAATGTATGAAGATATCTTTTAGTTATACCCGCGCTTTTCTCGTGTCCTACTGTTTGTTGTAGAAGAGCAAGGTTAGATACCCATCCTGCTAAAGCTGTAGTACAGACACTGTGACGAATAGAATGCAATATCCTACTGTAAGCGCACCCCTTCTCTTATTTCCATCTCTATAATTTATATACAGCTATATGTAGTGTTATATACGCTTTGCATCGTACCGATGCTCAGCACATTGTATTAACAATGGCATGTATAATAGATTTATAGCTACGCTATTACTTACTGCTGCCGCATTAAAAATGCGAGGTATAATAGCACCCCGCAATATTATTTAATCAGCCATTTTAGACACAAGATAATTACTAAAGGCGCTACATATCACCAGCATATAACGAGCTTCTTCTAATGTAGGCTCCTCACTATCATCTGTTAACGCGTGACGTATTCCACCCTGGTCACTTGTATACCCATATAGCTGTTGGAATGCTCGTTTCATTGCTGGATGAATATGTCCTTTATCCTCAATAGTTTTAAGGCAATCCCCAAGAGTCCCTTTCTCATTACCAGAGATCTTCTTGCATAATGATTCTATGGCAGAGATAGATTCTTTGATAGAGTTTCTAAAATCAGGCTGTTCTCTATTGGAAAGCAGGAACAGTGCTCTATTAAAATGCGATTTAGAGGCATTAGTTCCATTATTCAATGCATTATCAATGCTACCCACCTCCTCTGGCGAAACAATTGGAGTTATGAGTCCATCAATTATCGTGTACCCTAAACACATCCTCTTGAAAATATTATTGTATGGCTCACTCAAAAAGGGAGCAACACCTATTACATATTCAACAAAATCTAACACCTCATGCCATTCAGCTAACCTAAAAAAGTCCTTCATGTATTCTTTTAAACCTTTATAGCTGCTAGATGGGTATTGAAAAAGAGGTTCTTCGTCAGCAGGAAGATATAAAAAACCGCACCAAAAACTGGACATTATTTTTTCTGCAACATTATCAAAATATTTTTTTGTTAATATTTCTGAATACAGGCAACTCCATAAAGCTGTTCTAGTGTTTTCGTTTATCCCTTCAACCTGAAGTATATCCTCAACTTTAACGTGTCCATATCTTTGAGAGAACGGTCTAGCCATCGCTTATATGCCTTATTGCTGTGTTAATTAAGTAGCGTTTACCGCCAGTTAAGTCCATCAATGATATGACATACGACGGACAGGGGGAAGGTGTGGATATACCTGCGCGTTATGCCTGTCCCCGTCTTCTCATGTCCTACTACTTGCTGCAAGTGAGTGATGTCATTCATCCATCCAGTGGCCGCTGTAACAACGCTATGTCTAAAGCTATGCACTATCCTCCGCTGGTTATGGATGTCTCTGTATGGGATGTTAAGCTCTTCCCAGATATCTGACATCACCTTACCAATCTTAGCCATATTGGTTCCCGCTATTTCACAGAAAAGCTCCGTCTTCTTGCTTGCAGCAAAATCCAGAAAACCTAAATCAATAAGATGGTTATGGAGAGGAACCTCCCTCGCTGCATTCTCAGTTTTTCCGTCCGTAATGAGTAGATAGTGACGATTACTATCATCGTCATATCTCACCTGTGATTTAGTGAGGGTGGCAATCTCTCCCCTTCTTGCTCCTGTATACGCAAGAAGTAGGATAATCCATTTGAGCCATTCAGGCTTGGCCTCTTCGATTGCATAACTGACAAAGCTCTTCATCTCACTATTTGTATAAGCCCCATAGCGAGCGCTAGACGGCGGAGCTATGACACCATCTGTAGGGGAGACTGTAAGTACGTCCTTTTCTTCCACCAAAAATGTTTTAAACAAAGATTTATAAATTTTTAAATGCTTGTGAATCGCCTCCGTCCCTATCAGGTGTTCCTCCGGCACATCACACGCAATGAGCTGTTTTATATTCATAGACCTGTAAGGCTGTATGACTCGTTTAGGGAGGCCTTCTACCACCTCCATCACCTGCTTTATGTCCCTCTTTGTGATGGTAGCTACGGCCCTATCATCTCCAAGTACGGTCAATAACACTTCCATATAGCGCTCATTTGCAGAGTGGATAGCAGCAGTCCAACCCTTCCCCCGCTCATGTTTGTATTGCGACCAAGCTTCTCCTAAATGCAGCCCCTTCTTTTGCTCTATCTGCTTCTCTGGAGGAAGGGAGAGCGGCATAGAGAGCGGGAAAGCTCTAGCTGCCCTTTCAAGCATTCGATTAGTGTTAAGCGCGTTAAGCTGGAGACAGAGAGCTTCTGGAGTTAACTGGCGATTCTTAACCTGAAGGATAAAAGGCATTAAAGCTATCATCAAAACACTGGCCTCACGATGGCTATCAGTGTTCAGAGAGCGCCTAAACATTTTCCCATCTGGAAGGCAAAACTGAATGTAGTAGATAGAGTCCCGAAGGAAGGTATAGCGGATACGTTTGGTAAGCAAAATCAACACTGCCTCTGTTACAGTTCATACAGGAAAATGAACAGAAGCTTATGTAACACAATGAATTATATAAAAAATTAACCCCCTACGCTGGCATTATCCAGATCAGGTGGTACGGGTATTTCTCAGCCTTCAACGAAGAAGGGCACCCCGACTCAAAATAGTGAAATTGTTAAGCGTTGTGGAATTTACCGCAACTCACCGGTTCATACAACAAGCCTTTAGCCCTGCAACGACACCCGCGCGGCCATCATGCTCATCAAGCGACCGGGCGGGATTGCATTCCGCTGCTAGCGGGCGGAAAATGATGACATCATGCGCTATTTAGCCTACCGAGGATATACGCCATGGCCGTTTATCACCATGCGCTGGTACTGATTAACAGCAGTCAGGACGGCGTCCCGCTGCTCGAGCATGCCGCCAGAATGGCAGAAGAGAACGGCATGCGCATCACCATCGCCCACATCAGCACCGACTATCGGGCGCTGAACTATGTTTCCGACAGCCTGCGCGACGATCAGGTTTCACAGGAGGTGATCCAGGCCAAGGCCCTGCTCAACGAGCTGGCCTGCACTGTCTCCCTGCCGGTTGAAACCCTCTCGCTGGTGACCACCCGCCGGTTTGAAGACGTGGAAACCTGCGTTCGGCAGCGGCAGATCGATTTAATTATTGCCGGGCACCATAACCGGCTGCTGGGCGTCCTCTCCTCACATTCGCTGGAGTACATCAATCACTTAACCGCAGACGTGCTGATCAAGCACCTGCCCTAGCGCAATTCTCCCTGCAGCAGGGAAAAACAGGCTTCGATAAGCGGCGGCAGCGCCTGCGGGCCGCGCATCAGGGCCACCGTACGGGTCAGCGCCGGCTGCTGCAGCTGGGCGACCGTAAGAGCCGGGTCCTGCAGATGGGTGGTGTACAGCGCCGGCAGAATCGCCACCGCTAAGCGCGAGCGCACCAGGCCATACAGGGTTTCGATATAGTCCACCTGATAGCGCGTGGTCAGCGTCAGGCGATGGCTCTCCACTAATGCCGCCACCAGCCGTTGAATATTACCCTTCGAGAAGACGGCAATATCCCGCCCCACCAGCTGTTTCCACGGCAAGTGCGCCTGCGCGGCCAGCGGATCGTCACGGTGCAGCACCGCCACAAAGGGATCTTCGCGCAGCGGATAGACCAGCAGTTCAGCAGGCACTGAGCTGTCGATCGCCCCGATGCCGAAATCAATCTCGCCGCGCAGCAGCGCCTGGATAAGCGCATCGTTGGTCTGATCGTGAAATTCAATGCGCAGACGCGGAAAGGCCTGGGCCAGGGTCTGCGGCAGCAATGGAAACAGCAGCGAACTGACCGAGGGCACCAGACCGATACGCACTGTCCCGTCGCCGCCCGCCTCGACGATCTGCTGCATATCGAAAAAGGCCGCCTGCGCTACGCTGAGGATCCGCTGGGCGTGGGGTAAAATCGCCGCCCCCAGTTCAGTCAGGGTGACCGCCGAAGCGGTACGGTTGACCAGCTTGCCGCCGAGCACCGTTTCAATTTGCCGCAGCGCGCTGCTCAGCGCCGGCTGGCTAATCGCCAGCCGACTGGCGGTATCGGTAAAATGGCGCAGCTTGGCCAGGGTGACGAAATACTGAAGCTGTTTAAGAGAGAGCGCGGGCAGACGCTGCCAGGGTTCGTTCATTATCGGGTTCGCTACGGTGGTCCTGCACAATAACCCGAGCTTATCGGGTGATAAATTTATTCATCTGGGCAAACGTTTGCTGTGCCCATAGAGTATCCGCATTATCCTTGTGCCGGAGTGGTTATGTCCAGCAATGCTCAAGTCCGTCGTCGCGCCGTGCAGGCCGCGCGCGGCGAATCCCCGTTTGATCTGCTGCTGGTCGAGGCGCAGATCGTCGATATGGCCACGGGCGAAATTCGCCCCGCTGACGTCGGTATCGTCGGCGAAATGATCGCCAGCGTCCACCCGCGCGGCAGCCGCGCCGACGCCCATGAAGTGCGTTCCCTGGCCGGTGGCTACCTGTCCCCCGGCCTGATGGACACCCACGTGCACCTCGAAAGCTCGCACCTGCCGCCGGAGCGCTACGCGGAAATCGTCCTCACCCAGGGCACCACCGCGGTGTTCTGGGATCCGCATGAGCTGGCCAACGTCCTCGGCGTCGAGGGCGTGCGCTACGCGGTTGACGCCAGCCGCCATCTGCCGCTGCAGGTGATGGTCGCCGCGCCGTCCAGCGTCCCCTCCACGCCAGGTCTCGAAATGTCCGGCGCCGATTTCGCCGGCGCGGAGATGGAGACCATGCTCGGCTGGCCGGAAGTGCGCGGTGTGGCGGAAGTGATGGATATGCACGGCGTGCTGCACGGTAGCGAGCGGATGCAGGAGATTGTCCAGGCCGGTCTCAACAGCGGCAAACTGATTGAAGGCCACGCCCGCGGCCTGAGCGGCGCTGACCTGCAGGCCTACCTCGCCGCCGGCGTCACCTCCGATCATGAACTGACCTCGGCGGACGACGCGCTGGAAAAACTGCGCGCCGGTCTGACGATCGAGATCCGCGGCTCGCACCCCTATCTGCTGCCGGATATCGTCGCGGCGTTAAAAACGCTGCCGCACCTCTCCTCGCAAATCACCGTCTGCACCGATGACGTGCCGCCGGATATGCTGCTGGAGAAAGGCGGGATCATCGCCCTGCTTAACCTGCTGATCGAGCACGGTTTACCGGCGGTCGATGCGCTGCGATTCGCCACCCTCAACGCCGCTATTCGCCTGCAGCGCCACGATCTCGGGCTGATTGCCGCCGGGCGGCGCGCGGATCTGGTGGTGTTTGATTCCCTGGAGAAACTGGTGGCCCGTGAAGTCTACGTTGGTGGGGAACGGCTGGCCCATGCTGGCCGCCTGCTGAAGCCGATCGCCCCCGCGCCGGGCGTGACGCCGCCGCGCGATACTTTGCCGATCGCCCCCCTCCGCGCCGATGACTTTGTTCTGCGCGTCCAGGGCATTCGTCACGGCGTCGCCCGCCTGCGTCATATCCGCGGCGCGCGCTTCACCCAGTGGGGCGAAGTGGAAGTGCAGGTTCGTGACGGGAAAGTCCAGCTGCCCGCCGGCTTCAGTCTGATCTGGGTTAAACACCGCCACGGCCGCCACCAGGCGACACCGCAAATCGCCCTGCTCGAAGGCTGGGGTGAGCTGCGCGGCGCCATCGCCACCAGCTACTCCCACGACTCGCACAATCTGGTGGTGCTCGGGCGCGACGCTGATGATATGGCGCTGGCGGCCAACCAGCTTATCGCCTCCGGCGGCGGGATGGCGCTGGCGCAACAGGGCGAGATCCTTGCCCATGTGGCGATGCCGATTGCCGGCATGCTGTCGGATCTCCCGGCCGCCGAGCTGGCGCGTCAGTTCCGCGAGCTGCGCGATCTGAGCAGCCAAGTCGCCGACTGGGAGCCACCGTACCGGGTCTTCAAGGCCATTGAAGGAACCTGCCTTGCCTGTAACGCCGGGCCGCATTTAACCGATTTGGGTCTGACCGACGGCGGCAGCCGTCAGATAGTCGACCCGTTGATAGCCTGCCGGGAGACCCCGGAGCCAACCGATCACAACAATAATCCTCAGGGAGCCTGAGCATGGCCGATAACACACTTCACTCATCCGCCAGCGCTACCTGGCTGGAGCGCCGCTTTGCGCTGCGCTCGCGCGGCGGTACGCTACGCACTGAATGCCTGGCCGGGATCACCGGCTTTCTCGCCGCCGCCTATTTACTGGTGGTCATCCCGGGGCTGCTGGCGATCGGCGGGATGGACAAAGGCGCCGCCACCACCGGCACCATTCTGGTCTTCGTCGTCGGCTCTCTGCTGATGGCGTTTTATGCCAACCTGCCGTTTATCGTCGGCCCGGGGATTGGCGGCTCGGTGCTGGTGGGAGTGACGCTGGCCGGTAGCGAAGGGATTGGCTGGCAGACTGGCCTCGGGATTGCCTGCTGGTCGGGGATCCTCTTCTTCCTGCTGACCCGCTTTGGCCTGCGCGAAGTGGTCACCCGCTCGGTACCGCAGTCGATCAAGCTGGGGCTCACCGCCTCCATCGGCCTGTTTGTCGCCGTCCTCGGCTTTCGCAATGCCGGGCTGGTGCTGGCCAATGCGAAAACCAACGCGCTGATGCTCGGCGACTTTCTCGCCCCCGGCGCGCTGGTGGCGCTGTGCGGCCTGTTCCTGGCGATAGCCCTGCAGGCGCGTAAGGTTCCGGGCGCGATTTTGTGGGCCATTCTGTGCGCCACGCTGGTGGGCATCCCCTTCGGCGTCACCCATTTGCCGACAAGTTTTATCGACGTTCCCCATTCGCTAACCCCGGTGCTGGGGCAGGTTGACCTGTTGGGGGCGTTAAACATCGCCTTCCTGCCGTTCCTGTTCGTCTTTTTCGCTTCTGAGTTTTTCTCCACCATGGGGACGACGCTGGCGGTGGGCGGCGAGGCGGGGCTGCTGGATGAAGAAGGCAACATGCCGCAGATTAATCGCCCGTTTATGGTCGATTCGATTGCCGCCGCGCTCGGCCCATGGGTGGGCATCCCGGCGGCGACGGCACTGATTGAGTCTTCGGCGGCAGCGGAAGCCGGCGGCAAAACCGGCCTCACCGCCCTGTCGGCGGCGGTAATGTTCCTGCTGATGCTGCTGTTCACGCCGGTGGCGTTGATGATCCCGAAAGAAGCCACCGCCCCGGCGCTGATCCTGATTGGCCTCAACATGTTCAGCGGGCTGCGCAAAGTGGATCTTGGCAACTTCACCGACGGGCTGCCGGTGCTGATGATGGTGATGATCACCCTTATCGCCAACAGCTTCGGCACCGGGATTGCCGGCGGGCTGCTGTTTTACATTGTGATCAAGGCTATCGCCGGCAAGTGGCGGGAAATCCCGATTGGCCTGTGGGTGCTGGCTGTCCCGCTGGTGTATTACTTCGCGACTTTAGTCAGGCATTAAGGCCTTCACAATGTGATTTCACCTCTTCATATAACAAACGCACCGCGGCAGAGAGCTGTTTGCGGTGCGGGCAAATCAGATTCAACGGCACCACATCCCCCTGATAACGCGGCAGCAGGCGCCGCAGGCGCCCCGCCCGCAGATCGTCGCTGACGTCGAGCATCGATTTATAGGCAATGCCCTCCCCGGCCACCGCCAGCCGACGGATCACCTCGGCGTCGTCGCTCATCACCGTGCCGGAGACCTTCTGCTGCTGAACCACACCGTCGAGGCTCAGCGACCAGCGGTCGAACGGACGGCCGCGCAAAATGTAGATCAACGCATTGTGCTGGCTGAGCTCCTCGAGGGTCTGCGGTTCGCCGTGGCGGGCGATCCACTCAGGCGAGGCCACCAGCACCCGACGATTTTCCGGCGCCACCGGCAGCGAGATAAACGAGGCATCGTCGTTATTGCCATAGCGAAACGCGACGTCCACCGGATCTTTAAACACGTCGGTTAGCTGGTCGGAAAAGAGCAACCGCAAACGCAGCGCCGGGTGGCGTTGGCGGAAATCTCGGAACAGGGTCAGGAGCAGGTTACGCCCGAGGTCCGACGGCACGGCAATCTGCAACATGCCGCGAACTTCATCGTCCGGGGTCTGGATCTTCTGCAGACCGGCCTCGAGGGTATCGAGCATCTGAGTGGCGTAGGGCAGCCAGGTTTCCCCCTCCGGCGTCAGGCGCAGGCTGCGGGTCGAACGGGCAAACAGGCGAATATTGAGGATCGTCTCCAGACGCTTAATCGCCGCGCTCACCTGCGCCGGCTGCTGTCCGGCCTCGCGCGCCGCATCGCTAAAACTGCCCAGTGCCGCGGCGCGGACAAATAAGGTCAGATCTTCCAGCCTGAACATGCCGATTCTCCCCTGCTTCAGATTGCTCCCAAAATACGCATCACCGTCGCTGCAACGCAAGCGGCGCAAGACTTGTGCCGTGTTTTGCTTACACTTTTTAAAAATCCAGTGCTTGCCATTTCAGCAACGCATCAGGAATGATACGAGGCTGCTAATTTGAGTCCAGGTAATATTGAGGAAATTATGCGTAAAACAAAAATGATGCTTCTGGGCGTACTTCTTGCCACCGCTGGCGCCAGCTGGACGGCTACTGCCGCGGGGATCGATCAGTATGCGCTGAAAGAGTTCACTGCCGATTTCACCCAGTTTCATATCGGCGACACCGTTCCGGCGATGTACCTCACCCCGGAATACAACATCAAACAGTGGCAGCAGCGTAACCTGCCTGCACCGGACGCCGGCAGCCACTGGACCTACATGGGCGGTAACTACGTGCTGATTACCGATACCGAAGGCAAAATCCTCAAAGTGTACGATGGCGAGATCTTCTATCATCGCTGATCCGCGCAACCTCCACGTCCGCCCCGGCGAGCCAGCGGACTCTCCGGCGCTGCGCCAGATCTTCCTGCGGGCGCGCAGTTTATCGTGGACCTGGCTTCCCGCCGCGGCGTGGCGGCTGGAGGATTTCGATGCCGCCACCGCGGATGAACAACTGTGGGTCGCGGAATGCGACGGCCAGCCGGTGGGCTTTGCCGCCGTATGGACCGCCGATAATTTCCTTCACCATCTGTTTGTCGACCCCGACTGGCAGGGCAAACATATCGGCAGCGCGCTGCTGGCGCAGGTCGAACGGAGCTTTACCGCCAGCGGAACGCTGAAATGCCTGATGGAAAATAAAAACGCCCTGCGCTTCTACCAGCGTCATGGCTGGACCATCGAAGCACAGGGCGCGTCGCCCGAGGGCAGATACTGGCTGATGCGCTCGCCGCGGCCTTAAACGGCGCGGAAGGCAATCTCACCCGGGATCACTTCTCCCTGCCAGTACATCTGGGCCGCCACCCGGCCCGCCAGCTGGCGGTAGATGTCGGTAAATTCGCTGTCCGGACGCGCCACCACCGTCGGCGTGCCGTTATCCAGATCTTCCCGCAGCGTAATATGCAGCGGCAGCTGGCCCAGCAGCTGGGTGTGGTATTTCTCGGCCAGTTTTTGCGCGCCGCCGGTGCCGAAGATAGGCTCGTGGTGCCCGCAGTTGCTGCAGATATGCATGCTCATGTTTTCCACGATCCCCAGCACCGGCACTTCCACTTTCTCGAACATCACGATGCCTTTTTTGGCGTCGATCAGCGCGATGTCCTGCGGCGTGGTGACCACCACCGCGCCGGTCACCGGAATGTTCTGCGCCAGGGTCAGCTGGATGTCGCCGGTGCCCGGCGGCATATCCAGCACCAGGTAATCAAGATCCGGCCACAGGGTCTCCTGCAGCATCTGCATCAGCGCCTTGCTGGCCATCGGACCGCGCCAGACCATAGCGTTGTCGTCAGTCACCAGGTAGCCGATAGAGTTGGTGGCCAGGCCATACTTGATGATCGGCGCCATATGGGTGCCGTCCGGTGAGGTCGGACGGCTGTCTTCGGCGCCCAGCATGGTCGGAATCGACGGACCGTAGATATCGGCATCCAGAATGCCCACCTTCGCCCCTTCCGCCGCCAGGGCCAGCGCCAGGTTTACGGCAGTAGAAGATTTACCGACGCCGCCTTTGCCGGAGCTGATGGCGATAATGTTCTTCACGCCGTTGACCCCTGGCTGGTTTTTCACGCGCTTGAGGGTCGCGATGCTGTGGGTCAGCTTCCAGTCGATGGCCTTCGCGCCGGTGATGCGCAGCAGCTCGGCGCTGCACTGCTCTTTCAGCACTTCGAAGGCGCTGCTCCAGACGAACGGCATCTGCAGCTCAATATGAACGGTATCGTCCAGCCAGGCGACATGGTGCAGCGCCTTGAGGGCGGTGAGATTATGCTTCAGGGTTGGGTGCTGGAAATTGGCCAGCGTCCCGGCGACCATCGCACGTAGGCGCTCAGGGGATTTGGCCTGGGATTGCGAATTCATCCCGACTCCTTTGTTGTTTTGAGATGCTTTCAGTAATCACAGAGTTTATCACAGCTAACGATTATCCATATATGGGCAGCCATTTATGGCGCACCCACAGCCCTTTTGGTAATATCGAAAGCCCTTTTTACAACAGAAGATGTAATGCTCACTATGACTCAAGTCGCGAAGAAAATTCTGGTAACGTGCGCCCTGCCGTACGCCAACGGCTCCATCCACCTCGGCCACATGCTGGAGCACATCCAGGCTGATGTCTGGGTCCGTTACCAGCGAATGCGCGGCCACGAGGTCAACTTCATCTGCGCCGACGACGCTCACGGCACGCCGATCATGCTCAAAGCGCAGCAGCTCGGTATCACTCCGGAGCAGATGATTGGCGAGATGAGTCAGGAGCATCAGACCGATTTTGCCGGCTTCGACATCAGCTATGATAACTATCACTCGACGCACAGCGACGAGAACCGCGAGCTGTCGGAGCTTATCTACACCCGTCTGAAAGAGAACGGTTTTATTAAAAACCGCACCATCTCTCAGCTCTACGATCCGGAAAAAGGCATGTTCCTGCCGGACCGTTTTGTGAAAGGCACCTGTCCGAAGTGCAAATCTCCGGACCAGTATGGCGATAACTGCGAAGTGTGCGGCGCGACCTACAGCCCCACCGAACTTATCGACCCGAAATCGGTGGTCTCCGGCGCTACGCCGGTGATGCGTGACTCCGAGCACTTCTTCTTCGACCTGCCGTCGTTCAGCGAAATGCTGCAGGCGTGGACCCGCAGCGGCGCGCTGCAGGAGCAGGTAGCGAACAAAATGCAGGAGTGGTTCGAATCCGGCCTGCAGCAGTGGGACATCTCCCGCGATGCGCCGTACTTCGGCTTCGAAATTCCCAACGCGCCGGGCAAATATTTCTACGTCTGGCTGGACGCGCCGATCGGCTACATGGGCTCCTTCAAGAACCTGTGCGACAAGCGCGGCGACACCACCAGCTTCGACGAATACTGGAAGAAAGACTCCACGGCCGAGCTGTATCACTTTATCGGCAAGGACATTGTCTACTTCCACAGCCTGTTCTGGCCGGCGATGCTGGAAGGCAGCAACTTCCGTAAGCCGACCAACCTGTTCGTGCACGGCTACGTAACGGTTAACGGCGCGAAGATGTCCAAGTCGCGCGGGACCTTTATCAAGGCCAGCACCTGGTTAAATCATTTCGACGCTGACAGCCTGCGCTACTACTACACCGCCAAGCTCTCCTCGCGCATCGATGACATCGACCTGAACCTGGAAGATTTCGTGCAGCGCGTGAACGCGGATATCGTCAACAAGGTGGTTAACCTCGCCTCACGCAACGCCGGCTTTATCAGCAAGCGTTTCGACGGTGTGCTGGCCGCTGAGCTGGCCGACCCGGCGCTGTATAAAACCTTCACCGACGCGGCAGAAAGCATCGGTGAAGCATGGGACAGCCGCGAGTTCGGTAAGGCAATCCGCGAAATCATGGCCCTCGCCGACGTGGCTAACCGCTACGTCGACGAGCAGGCGCCGTGGGTGGTGGCGAAACAGGAAGGCCGCGACGCCGACCTGCAGGCCATCTGCACCATGGGCCTGAACATGTTCCGCGTGCTGATGACCTGGCTGAAGCCGGTGCTGCCGCAGCTGGCGGCGCGTGCGGAGGCATTCCTCAACAGCGAACTGAGCTGGGATGCCATTCAGCAGCCGCTGCTGGCGCATAAGGTGAATCCGTTCAAGGCGCTGTACAACCGCATCGAGATGAAACAGGTGGAAGCGCTGGTGGAAGCCTCTAAAGAAGAGGTGAAAGCCACCGCGGCGCCGGTCACCGGTCCGCTGGCGGACGATCCGATTCAGGAGACCATCACCTTTGACGATTTCGCCAAAATCGATCTGCGCGTGGCGCTGATTGAAAACGCGGAATTCGTCGAGGGCTCCGACAAGCTGCTGCGCCTGACGCTGGATCTCGGCGGCGAAAAACGTAACGTCTTCTCCGGCATCCGCTCCGCTTACCCGGATCCGCAGCCGCTGATTGGCCGCCTGACGGTGATGGTCGCCAACCTGGCGCCACGCAAAATGCGCTTCGGCATCTCCGAGGGCATGGTGATGGCCGCCGGCCCTGGCGGGAAGGATATCTTCCTGTTAAGCCCTGACGACGGCGCGAAGCCGGGTCAGCAGGTGAAATAACAAAAAAGCCGGAGAGTATCTCCGGCTTTTTTTTGCCCGGCGGCGCTACGTTTGCACGGGCCTACGGGTTTTGTCGGCCGGGTAAGGCGAAGCCGCCACCCGGCTAAACATCACGCCTTCGGGTGATGCACCCGGTGGGTCAACCCGCGCAGGAAGTTGCGCATAAACTGATCCCCGCACTCGCGGTAGTTTTTATGCTCCGGGGCGCGCATCATGGCGGTGATTTCCGGCACCGACACCCGGTATTTCTGCTCGCTCATGATCGCCTGGATATCGTCCGTTTTCAGCGAGAAGGCGATCCGCAGCTTTTTCAGCACCGTGTTGTTATTCACCCGACGCTCCAGCGCCAGCTCCGGCGCCGAATCATCTTTGCCGCGCTTGTCATAGATAAGGCCGTTGAGGAAACCCGACAGGATAATATCCGGGCAGCGGACAAAACCCTCTTCATCCTCTTTCGTCATCCAGGTATCGAAGCTGGCGGCGGTGGATTCCATATCGGCAAGCGCAAGAATGCGCACCATATCGTTATTATTGGCTTTCAGGGTGTAGCGCAGGCTACGAAGAATATCATTACTGAGCATGAGTGCCTTTTACTGTCGATGTTGCAATGGGGCGCAGTGTAGCAGTTTTACAGGCCAATCGCTTCTTTCAGGCTTTTTAAATAGCGCCGGCTCACCGGCACCGTTTGCCCGGCGCGCATCAGCAGCTCCGCCTGGCCGTTCTCTTCCAGGCGAATCTCCTTCAGGTGCGCCATATTCACCAGATACTGGCGATGGCAGCGCAGCAGCGGCGTGCGGCTCTCGAGGGTGCGCAGGGTCAGCTCGGTAAAGCCCTCTTTTCCCTCGCGATCGGTCACGTAGATGCCGCTCATCCGGCTGCTGACGAAGGCCACATCCTCCATCTGCAGCAGCCAGATACGGCTGTGGCCGGTACAGGGAATGTATTTCAGCGTCTGCCGGGCGTCATCCAGCAGCGACACGTCCTGCAGGCTGCGCTCCTGACGCAGGCGGGCCAGGGTTTTCTCCAGCCGCACGGCCTCAATCGGCTTGAGCAGATAGTCAAAAGCGTGCTCCTCAAAGGCTTTCACCGCGTACTCATCAAAAGCGGTGAGAAACACGATATAGGGGCGATGCTCCGGGTCGAGCATCCCGACCATCTCCAGACCGCTGATGCGCGGCATCTGGATGTCGAGAAACAGCACGTCAGGGCGCAGCTTATGTACTGCGCCAATCGCCTCCACCGCGTTGCCGCACTCGCCGACGATCTCGATATCGCGCTGAGTCTCCAGCAAAATACGCAGGTTTTCCCGCGCCAGCGGCTCATCATCGACGATCAATACTCTCAGCATGCATTCTCCTCCAGGGGCAGACGTAGGGTGACACGGGTAAAGCGCTCCGGCTCGCAGGTGACGCTGATGCCGCAGTCGGCGCCAAAACGCGCCCGCAGACGCCTGTCCACCAGATTCATCCCCAGTCCGCTGGCCTGGGGGTTGGCCCGGTACAGCCCGGCGTTATCTTCGATATCCAGCTGCAGCCAGCGATCGTCCTGGCTGGCGCGGATGGTAATTTCGCCGACGCCAAGATGTTGCGATGTACCATGCTTAATGGCGTTCTCCACGATCGGCTGCAGGGTGAAAGCGGGCAGCTGGTGATGCGCCAGCCCCTCGGGCACCGCCATCTGGATCTGCAGGTTAGCCTGGAAGCGAGCCTTCTCAATCTGCAGATAGGCGTTAACATGCTCGATCTCATCGGCAAGCGTGACAATTTCCGTCGGCCGTTTCAGGTTCTTACGAAAGAAGGTCGACAGATACTGCACCAGCTGGCCGGCCTGATCGCTGTCGCGGCGGATCACCGCCTTCAGCGTGTTAAGCGCGTTAAACAGGAAGTGCGGGTTGACCTGGGCGTGCAGGAGCTTGATTTCAGATTGCGTCAGCAGCGCCTTCTGCCGCTCGTACTGTCCGGCGAGGATCTGCGCCGACAGCAGCTGAGCAATCCCCTCCCCGAGGGTGCGGTTGATCGAACTGAACAGGCGGTTTTTCGCCTCATACAGTTTAATGGTGCCTATCACCCGCTGGTTCTCGCCGCGCAGGGGGATCACCAGCGTCGACCCCAGCTTACAGTGCGGATGAATCGAGCAGCGGTAGGGCACCTCGTTGCCATCGGCATACACCACCTCCCCGGTCTCAATCGCCCGTTGCGTATACGAGGAGGAGATAGGCTTGCCCGGCAGATGGTGATCGTCGCCGATGCCGGTAAACGCCAGCAGCTTGTCGCGATCGGTGATCGCCACCGCGCCGATATCCAGCTCCTGGATCAGCACCTGGGCCACCTTCATGCTGTTCTCTTCGTTGAATCCCTGACGCAGGATCCCCTCGGTCGACGCCGCCACCTTCAGCGCCGTGGCGGAAAAGGCGGAGGTGTATTTCTCGAACATCGCCCGTTTATCCAGCAGAATGCGCATAAACAGCGCCGCACCGACGGTATTGGTGACCATCATCGGCGCAGCAATGCTCTGCACCAGATGCAGGGCGTCCTGGAACGGGCGGGCAATCAGCAGAATGATCATCATCTGCACCAGCTCGGCCACGAAGGTGATCGCCCCGGCGGTCAGCGGGCTAAAGACCTTGTCCGGCCGGCCGCGTTTGACCAGCACGCTGTGCACCAGCCCGCCCAGCAGCCCCTCGACGATGGTGGAGACCATGCAGCTTAAGGCGGTCATTCCCCCCAGCGAGTAGCGGTGCAGGCCGCCGGTCAGCCCCACCAGCCCGCCGACCACCGGGCCGCCGAGCAGGCCGCCCATCACGGCGCCGATGGCGCGGGTGTTGGCGATGGAGTCTTCGATATGCAGACCGAAATAGGTCCCCATAATGCAAAAAATGGAGAAGGTGACGTAGCACAGCAGCTTGTGCGGCAGGCGAACGGTGACTTGCATCAGGGGGATAAACAGCCGGGTTTTGCTCATCAACCACGCGATGACCAAAAATACGCACATCTGCTGAAGCAGCAGCAACACCAGATCAAACTCGTACATACCCGCAAACCACACATGCCTGAAAGCGCGTACCATACCCTGCCTGGCGAAAACTTTCTTTGAAGCCCTGCATAAAAATGAAAAATGACGGACAGGATCACACTTTTTTCCGGCGCGTTGCTCAGTAAACGCGGCAAAAACCCCGACGCGGCGCGCTAAACCGCAATTAATGTTTCATTAACACCTGTGCTTCACCGTATAATCCCCCTGTTAACATCAGGAGCCTATTATGAAGCCAGCGAAAATCGCGGTCGTCACCCTCTTCTTACTTATGGCCATCGGCGGGATCAGCGGCGTAATGCTGGCCGGCTATTCCTTTATTGTGCGTGGCGGTGTCGGCTGATCCAGCGGGTCAGACGCTCAAACGCGCGGTCGACGATAATCGCCGCCAGCGCCACCAGCAGCGCCCCCTGAACAATATAGGCGGTATTAAAGCCGCTCAGGCCGATGATGATCGGCGTCCCGAGCGTACTGGCCCCCACCGTCGAAGCAATGGTCGCGGTACCAATATTGACGATGACCGAGGTGCGGATCCCCGCCAGTATCACCGGGGCCGCCAGCGGTAGCTCCACCTTATACAGACGCTGCCAGCCGGTCATTCCCATCCCTTCGGCCACCCCTGACACCCCCGACGGTATCGACCCCAGCCCGGCCAGCGTCCCCTGCAACACCGGCAGTATGCCATACAGCGCGAGGGCGATGAGCGCGGGCAGCCAGCCAAATCCCAGCACCGGCACCGCCATCGCCAGCACCGCCACCGGCGGAAAGGTCTGCCCGATAGCGGCGATGGTCTCCACCAGCGGGCGAAACGCGCTGCCGGCGGGCCGGGTGACCGCCACCCCTGCCCCCAGTCCCACAACCGTTGCCGCGAGACTGGACGCCACCACCAGCCAGCCGTGATCGAGGGTTAGCGCCCAGAAGCTCTCCTGCTGATAGACCGGCCGCGGCAGCTCCGGGAACAGCCGACTGAACAGCGGCGCGCTGTAGGGCAGCCCTACCAGCAGACCGATAAACAGCGCGATAAGCCACCACAGCGGCTCACGAAGCGCCTTCATGGCTCGCCTCCTGGCGCAGCAGATCGGCAAAATGCAGCGTGCCGCAGGGCCTGCCTTCGGCATCGACCACCGGCAGCGCCTCGCAGCGCCGGGCGACAAACTGCGACAGCGCTTCCCGCAGGGTCATGGTGACGGTCAGCCCCTCGCCCGCCAGCCGTTCGCCGGGACGCAAATAGTCCCCCACCTCGCGCAGCGACAGCAGGCGCACGCCCAGCTCGCTGCGGCCAAAAAAGGTCTGCACAAAGCTATTTTTCGGCCGCAGGAGCATCTCCAGCGGCGCCCCCTGCTGGACCACCTCGCCCCCGTCCATCAGCACCAGGTGGTCCGCCAGACGCAGCGCTTCGTCAATATCATGGGTCACCAGCACAATCGTCCGCCCCAGCAGCCGGTGGATGCGCAGCATCTCCTGCTGCAGCGCCTCGCGGGTCACCGGGTCGAGGGCGCCGAAGGGCTCATCCATCAACAGCACCTCCGGATCCGCCGCCAGCGCCCGCGCCACCCCCACCCGCTGCTGCTGGCCGCCGGAGAGCTGATGCGGGTAACGGTCGCGCAGCGTCGCCTCCAGCCCTAACAACGCCATCAGCTCGTCGACCCGGTCGGCGATCCTCGCCCGCGGCCATTTTTGCAACTGCGGTACAGTGGCGATATTCTGCGCCACCGTCCAGTGCGGAAACAGGCCGATGGACTGGATGGCATAGCCCATCCGCCGTCGCAGGGTCAGGACCGGCTGCTGACGGATGTCCTCGCCGGCAAAACGAATAGTGCCCCGGTCCGGCTCCAGCAGGCGGTTGATCATCTTCAGCGTCGTCGACTTGCCCGAGCCGGAGGTCCCCACCAGCACCGAGAAGGCGCCTTCGCGCAGCTCCAGGGTCAGGTCCTTCACCGCCGGGTGGCCGGCAAACACTTTGCTGACCCCTTCAAACTCAATCATTGGCCTCTCCTTTTAGCCAGGCGCCCCACAGGGCGAACAGGGCATCCACCACCACCGCCAGGGCAATGGTCGGCACCACGCCCAGCAGCACCAGATCCAGCGCACTGCTCAGCAGCCCCTGAAACACCAGCGCGCCAAAGCCGCCGGCGCCGATCAGCGCGGCCACTACCGCCATGCCGACGGTTTGCACGCTGACCACCCGCAGGCTGCGCAGCAGCACCGGCATCGCCAGCGGAAGCTGCACCTGACGAAAGCGCTGCCCGGCGCTCATGCCCATCGCCGTCGCGCTCTCCAGGGCGTCCTGCGGCACCTGCTGCAGGCCGGTCACCACCCCGCGCACCAGCGGCAGCAGCGCATACAAAGTCAGGGCGATCAGGGCCGGCGCCATGCCGGTCCCGGAGACGCCCAGCTCGCCCAGCGCCGGGAAATAGCGCGCCAGACCGGCAAGTGGTGCAATCAGCAGGCCGAACAGCGCCACCGACGGGATAGTCTGGATCACATTGAGCACGGTGAAGGCCGGCGCCTGCCAGCGCGGACGTCGCCACAGCCATACCCCCAGCGGCAGGCCAATGAGCAGGCCCGGCAGCAGGGTGCCGAACAGCAAAAGCAGATGCTGGCGCAGGGCGTCGTCAAATACCTCCTGACGGTTGGCATACTCCTTCAGCAGAGAGAGCTGATCGAGCGCCCCGGTAGCAAGCAGGATGATGGGCAACAGCCAGACTTGCGCATTAAGCAGCCAGCGCCACAGCGGCCGGACGGTAAGATGACGGATGGCCTCGCTGGCCAGCAGCAGACAAAGCGCCAGCGACAGCCACAGGCCGCTGCCGGGCGAGGTGCGCGCCAGCGGCGAGCCGTGCCGGGAGAGCTCAAGCGCCGCCTGTCCGCTGCCCCAGATAAGCAGCGGGAAGAGCAGTTCGGCCAGCAGCAGGTGAAGAAGCGGCGCGGCCCTGCCTGGCAACCAGCAAAGCAGCATCCCGGCAAGGACTGCCGCCATCTGAACGCCGGCGAGCCAGGGCATCACCTGCCACAGCCCGCGCCCTTCGCCGGAGAGTAAGCGATTCGGCGCGTAAGTAATAAACGGCAGCGCCAGCGTAACCAGCAGCAGACCTGTCAGCAGCAGGCCGACGCGGTGAGTACAGCGAATGGTCACCGGTGGCTTACTTCAGCAGGCCTTTCTGCTGCAGATAATCTGCCGCCACGCGCTTCGCATCCTGGCCTTCCACCGCAATACGGGCGTTCAACTGCTGCAAGGTTTTTTCATCGAGGCTGGCAAAGACCGGCTTCAGCCAGTCGGCGATCTGCGGATAGGCTTTGAGCACTGCCTCACGCACCACCGGCGTCGGGGCATAAATCGGCTGCACGCCCTGCGGATCGCTCAGCGTCTGTAACCCCAGCGCCGCGACCGGGCCGTCAGTGCCGTAGGCCATCGCCGCGTTTACGCCCGAGGTCTGCTGCGCCGCCGCTTTGATGGTCACCGCCGTATCGCCCCCGGCCAGCGACAGCAGTTGGTTCTGGTTGAGGTTGAAACCATACGCTTTTTCAAACGCCGGCAGCGCGTCCGGGCGCTCAATAAACTCCGCCGAGGCCGCCAGCTTAAATTCGCCGCCCTGCTTCAGGTAGCGACTGAGGTCGGCCAGCGAGGTCAGGTGATTTTTCTCCGCCAGGTCCTGGCGCACGGCGATAGTCCAGGTATTGTTGGCCGGCGCCGGGGTGAGCCATACCAGCTGATGTTTCTCCTGATCGAGGCGCTTCACCTTCTCATAGCCCTGTTGGGCATGCTTCCACGCCGGGTCGTTTTCATCTTTGAAGAAGAAGGCGCCATTGCCGGTATATTCCGGATAGATATCCAGCTCGCCGGCGACAATCGCTCCGCGCACCACCGGCGTGGTGCCGAGCTGGATTTTATTAATCGTTTTTACGCCGTGGCTTTCCAGCACCTGCTGGATCATATTGCCCAGCAGCGCGCCTTCGGTATCAATTTTCGAGCCGACCTTCACCGGCTCCGCCGCCTGCAGCGGTAAACTTATCAGGGCGGCCAGCGCCAGCGCACCGGACCATTTCATTGCCATCTTCATCCCGCGTCCCTCAGTTCTTTTGCGCTTCGCTTACAGAAGCTTAAGAGAAAAGCGTAGTCCATTTGCCAGCGATGCGAAAAAGAAAAGGCCGATTAATCGGCCTTTAACGTGTCACGTTGAGCTTAAGGGCTATTCCTTACAACAGTTCAAACTCGCTCTGCTTCACGCGGGCGGAGTCCACGCCGATAAAGACATTGAATTTGCCCGGCTCAGCAACGTATTTCATCTGCTGGTTCCAGAACTTCAGCGCGTCGACGTCAATCGGGAAGCTGACGGTTTGCGTTTCGCCCGGCTTGAGGTTGACCTTTTTAAAGCCGCGTAGCATTTTCACCGGCCGGCTCATGGAGGCAGTGACGTCCTGCAGATACAGCTGAATGACCGTTGCCCCTTCGCGTTTGCCGGTGTTGGTCACCTGCACGCTGGCGGTCACGCTGCCGTCGCGCGGCAGGGTGGCTGACGACATGGTGACATCGGAGACGCTAAAGGTGGTGTAGCTGAGGCCGTAACCAAACGGATACAGCGGGCCGTTGGCTTCATCGAAGTAACGCGAGGTGTACTTGTTCGGTTTCTCCGGATTATACGGCCGGCCGGTATTCAGGTGGCTGTAGTAGGTTGGGATCTGCCCCACCGAGCGCGGGAAAGACATCGGCAGTTTGCCCGACGGGTTATAGTCGCCAAACAGCACGTCGGCGATGGCGTGACCGCCTTCAGTGCCGGCAAACCAGGTCTCCAGCAGCGCATCGGCTTGCTGATCCTCTTTCACCAGCGCCAGCGGACGGCCGTTCATCAGCACCAGCACCAGCGGTTTGCCGGTGGCTTTGAGGGCGGCAATCAGATTGCGCTGGCTCTGCGGCAGGGTGATGTCGGTCCGGCTGGAGGCCTCATGCGCCATGCCCTGCGCTTCGCCCACCACGGCAACCACCACGTCGGATTGCTTCGCCGCCGCGACGGCTTCGTCGATCATTTCCTGCGGCGAGCGCGGGTCAACCTGCACCGCGTTCTCATACAGGTTAAGGAAATCGACGATGCCTTTATCGTCAGTGACGTTCGCCCCTTTGGCGTAAATCACTTTACCGTTATCACCCAGCGCTTCTTTGATGCCGGTCAGGACGGTCACCGACTGGTCGGCCACCCCGGCCGCGGACCAACTGCCCATCATGTCGCGTTTGCTGTCCGCCAGCGTGCCAATCACCGCGATGGTGCCGGATTTTTTCAGCGGCAGCGTATCGAGACGGTTTTTCAGCAGTACCAGGCTTTCGCGGGCCACTTCGCGCGCCTCTTTGCGATGCAGGCGGCTTTCCGCGTTGGTGTCCTGCGGGTCAGAATCTTTTGGTCCCAGGTGGCTGTAAGGATCGTTGAACAGCCCCATGTCATATTTGACGTTGAGCACATGACGGGTGGCGTCATCCAGCTCGGCCATGGTCACCTTGCCAGACTTCACCAGCCCCGGCAGGTACTTGCTGTAATACTCGTCACTCATGCTCATGTTGATGCCGGACTTAAGCGCCACGCGCACCGCGTCTTCCGGGTCGGAGGCCACGCCGTGCTTAATCAACTCTTTGATGGCGCCGTGGTCGGAGACCGTGATGCCTTTAAAGCCCCACTGGTCGCGCAGGACGTCTTTCAGCAGCCAGGAATCAGCAGTCGCCGGGGTGCCGTTCAGCGAGTTCAGGGCCACCATCACCGCGCCGCTGCCGGCATCAAGCCCGGCTTTGTACGGCGGCATATAGTCGTTGAACAGGCGCTGCGGGCTCATGTCGACCGTGTTGTACTCTTTCCCGCCCTCCACCGCGCCGTAGGCGGCGAAGTGCTTGACGCTGGTCATCACCGAATAGCGATCCGCCGGGCTCTTGCCCTGCATCGACTCCACCATCGCCTGGCCCATCATCGTGGTCAGATACGTGTCTTCCCCGAACCCTTCGGAAGCGCGTCCCCAGCGCGGGTCGCGGGAGACGTCGACCATCGGCGCCCAGGTCATGTTCAGGCCGTCATCGGCGGCTTCATAAGCTGACACGCGGCCCACGGTCTTCACGGCGTCAAGGTTAAACGATGAGGCCAGGCCGAGGCTTATCGGGAACACGGTGCGCTGACCGTGCAGCACATCGTAGGCAAAGAACAATGGGATCTTCAGGCGGCTAAGCTGCATCACCTGATCCTGCATCACGCGGATATCCGGCCGGGTGACGGTGTTAAAAATCGCCCCCACCTGACCGTTTTTGATCATTTCGCGGATCGCCTCTTTCGGGTTATCCGGGCCAACGCTTATCAGACGCAGCTGGCCGATTTTCTCGTCTACCGTCATTTTTTTCAGCAGATCGGTGACAAAGGCATCCCGCGCCTGCGGGGTCAGAGGGTGGTTACCAAACAGTTCATCCGCCAGCGCGGGTTGCAGCGCCAGACTCACGGCGACGCCTACAGTGCAGAGCCATTTCATTGTTATCTCGCTTTTTCTCAGACGGGGACTCGGTAAAACATAATAAAAACCGCAGTTTGCCATATATATAAACAACGCGCCCGCAGAATGCTAAGGTTCTTCTCTGATTTTTGCGAAACATTCATGCATCAAATTGTCATACAAAGCGCTATGCTTATCCTCGATATTTCGCGCACCACCACAAGGAGTGGAACATGTCATCTGCACCCACTAATACCCATAAAACGTTTCTGGCGGATCTGGCGCGCCTGGTTGGCCCTTCGCATCTGCTGACCGACCCGGCAAAAACCCAACGCTACCGCAAAGGCTTCCGCTCCGGTCAGGGCGAGGCGCTGGCGGTTGTCTTTCCCGGCACCCTGCTGGAACTCTGGCGCGTGCTTAACGCCTGCGTAGACGCCGATAAAATTATTCTGATGCAGGCGGCCAACACCGGCCTGACCGAAGGTTCGACCCCCAACGGCAATGATTACGATCGCGAGATCGTGATTATCAGCACTCTGCGCCTGGATAAACTGCATCTGCTGGACAAAGGCGAGCAGGTGCTGGCCTGGCCCGGCACTACCCTCTATTCGCTGGAAAAAGCGCTCAAACCGCTGGGTCGCGAGCCGCACTCAGTGATCGGCTCGTCATGCATCGGCGCATCGGTGATCGGCGGGATCTGCAACAACTCCGGCGGTTCGCTGGTGCAGCGCGGGCCCGCCTATACCGAAATGTCGCTGTTCGCGCAGATTGACGCCGACGGCAAGCTGAAGCTGGTCAACCATCTGGGCATTGATCTCGGCAGCACGCCGGAGCAGATCCTCAGCCGCCTCGACGACGAGCGCATCAGCGATAGCGATGTGCTGCACGACGGCCGCCACGCCCACGATCACGACTATGTGACCCGCGTGCGCGATGTCGATGCCGACACCCCGGCGCGCTACAACGCCGACCCGGACCGCCTGTTCGAATCCTCCGGCTGCGCCGGCAAGCTGGCGGTTTTCGCCGCGCGTCTGGATACCTTCCCGGCGGAAAAACGCCAGCAGGTGTTTTACATTGGCACCAACCAGCCGCAGGTATTGACCGAGATCCGCCGCCATATCCTCGCCGAGTTCCAGCATCTGCCGGTGGCCGGGGAATATATGCACCGCGATATTTACGATATCGCCGAGAAGTATGGCAAAGACACCTTCCTGATGATCGACAAGCTCGGCACCGACAAAATGCCGTTCTTCTTCACCATGAAGGGGCGCACCGACGCGATGCTGGAGAAAGTCTCGCTGTTTAAGCCGCACTTTACCGACCGCTTTATGCAGAAGCTCGGCCACGTCTTCCCGGCGCACTTACCGGAGCGGATGAAAACCTGGCGTGATAAATATGAACATCATCTGCTGCTGAAGATGGCCGGGGATGGCATCGAAGAAGCGCAGCGCTGGCTGACGGAATACTTCCAGCAGGCCGAGGGGGATTTCTTCGCCTGTACGCCGGAGGAAGGCAGCAAGGCGTTTCTGCACCGCTTTGCCGCCGCCGGCGCGGCCATCCGCTATCAGGCGGTGCATGCTGACGAAGTGGAAGATATTCTGGCGCTGGATATCGCCTTGCGCCGCAACGATACCGAGTGGTTCGAACATCTGCCGCCGGAGATCGACAGCCAGCTGGTGCATAAGCTCTACTATGGCCACTTTATGTGCCATGTGTTCCATCAGGATTACATCGTCAAGAAAGGAGTCGACGCCCACGCTCTGAAAGAGCAGATGCTGGCGTTGCTGAAAGCGCGCGGCGCCCAGTACCCGGCGGAGCATAACGTGGGTCATCTGTATGAGGCCCCGGAGAGCCTGCAGCAGTTCTATCGCCAGAACGATCCGACCAACAGCATGAACCCGGGGATTGGTAAAACCAGTAAGCAGAAATACTGGGGTGAAGCGGCACCAACGCCGGTCTCCCCGGCGGATCCGCAATAATCAGCGGCAGGACTATTCAGCCTGGCGCTTCTGTATTACGCTGCACGCCGGAGAATGTCTCTCCGGCAGATTCAGGAGCGCCGCCATGCCCGCAGAGGCCCCGTTACTCGACAGTGATTTAGAAATTCGTGAAGCGCTGCCCGACGATGCGCACGCCATCGCCGCGCTGTATGTCTGGCACGTGCTCAATGGCCGCGCTTCCTTTGAAGAGATCCCCCCTACCGTTGACGAAATGCGTAAACGGATCAAAACCGTCCGCGATAACGGGCTGCCCTGGCTGGTGGCGCTGTGGCGCGGCGCCATCGTCGGCTACTGCTACGCCACCTTCTATCGGCCTCGTCCGGCCTATCGTTACACGCTTGAGGAATCGATCTACGTGGAATCCGGGATGGGCGGGCGCGGCATCGGCAGCGCGTTGCTGTCGCGGCTGATCGCCGAATGCGAGAAAGGCCCGTGGCGGCAGATGCTGGCGATCATCGGTGATGGCCATAACAATGCCGGTTCGCTGGCGATCCATAAAAAGTTTGGTTTTACCGTGGCGGGTCAACTGCGCAGCGTGGGCTACAAAATGGGCGACTGGCGAGATACGTTGATTATGCAGCGCGCGCTGGGTGACGGCGACTGGACGCTGCCGGAGTGATATCCGGCGTCAAATCCCCGGCTCGCGGCGTAAACGCCTTAGCCGGGCTACCGTTCAGCGAGGTTCCGGAGAGGCGTCAGCCGCCATCCTGCACAAACACCGGCACTCGGCCTGATTGCCCGGCGGCGCTGCGCTTGCCGGGCCTACG
>NZ_KV792983.1:0-41517 GCF_001808325.1 Klebsiella sp. HMSC16C06 | reverse complement strand
TAGCCCGGATAAGGCGCAATGCGCCGCCATCCGGCACAAACGCGGCACGGTGACGGGTATATTGCCCGGCGGCGCTGCGCTTGCCGGGCCTACGAAGGGGGCGAACCCGGCGCCAAATCACGTAGCCCGGATAAGGCGCAATGCGCCGCCATCCGGGGGACATGTAGATTAATCGTTCTGCGCGGTCTGCGCGCCGCCTTTCAGCATCGCCTCCGCCATCTGCGCTTCGCGCTGCTTTTTATAGCTCAGCGCCGAGGCGGGTACCGGCATCACCTTCCCGGTTTCAATCCAGGTCCGCAAGCGGCTGGCGTCGGCGAAGTGGGTGTATTTACCGAAGGCATCCATCACCACCAGCGCCACCGGGCGTTGGTTAATCACCGTACGCATAATCAGGCAGTGGCCGGCAGCGTTGGTGAAGCCGGTTTTAGTCAGCTGGATATTCCAGTTATCGCGATACACCAGATGGTTGGTGTTGCGGAACGGCAGGCTGTAGGCCGGATGGGCGAAAGTGGCGGTCTCTTCTTTAGTGGTGCTCAGCTGGCCAATCAGCGGATACTGCTCGCTGGCGATCAGCAGTTTGGTCAGATCGCGGGCGGTGGAGACGTTATGCACCGACAGGCCCGTCGGCTCCACGTAGCGGGTATGAGTCATGCCCAGCGCCTGGGCTTTGGCGTTCATCGCGCGAATGAAGGCATCGTAGCCGCCTGGATAGTGATGCGCCAGGCTGGCGGCCGCGCGGTTCTCGGAAGACATCAGCGCCAGCAGCAGCATCGTGCGGCGGCTGATTTGGCTGTTGAGGCGCACGCGGGAGTAGATCCCCTTCATTTCCGGCGTATGGCTGATATCCACCGTCAGCATCTCATCCATCGGCAGATGGGCATCGAGCACCACCATGGCGGTCATCACTTTGGTGATTGACGCCATCGGGCGCACCAGATCCGGCTGGCTGGCATAGATGATTTTTTTGGTTGCCAGATCGACGATCATGGCGCTGCCGGAGGCGATATCCGGCTGCGAGGCGGCAACCGCCGCGGAGGTTTTTGCTAACGCCTGGGGCGCAAAAGGCACAGCCAGCAGCAAGGTCAGGCTGAGCAAAGAGACTCGAAATTTCGGCATCATGGGCATTCTGAAAAGTATTTTTGCACGTTATGGAACGTACGCCGCGAGGTTAAGTGGGCAACATCGCTGGCAAACGCCATCATACCGCGCCGTAAGGCCCTGTGCCTAATAAGAATCGTGAAGAAATGCTGCATTGCCGACACAAAATACATATTTGCCGGCAATGCATATTATCCAGTGACGTGCGATCAGAAGAGTCGGTAACCATACCCCCACAGTACCACGGTGATCGCCAGCAGCACTTCCAGTACCAGCACTCCGATGGCCAGCGTCGAACTGGCGAAGCTTAAACCCTCTTCCCGGTTAATGCTCAGGAAGGTCGGGATGCCCAGATAGAGCAGATAGCCGGTGTAAAACAGCGCGATGGTACCGATCAGCGCGCACAGCCAGACCAGCGGATAGAGCGCCACAATCCCGCTCAGGAACAGCGGCGTGGCCACATAGCCGGCAAACACCATGCAGCGTTTCAGCGAAGGCTGCTGCGGATACTGCCTGGCCATCCACCAGATAACCCGCCCCATGATCGCCACCCCGGCCAGCATCACGGCGTAAAACAGTACCGCCAGCGCCAGACCGGTCAACATCGACAGTTTAATAACGGTGCCGTCGCCGAAGTTCCAGCCCAGCTGCGTAGTGCCGATAAAGGCGCACACCACCGGAACCGCCGCCATCAGCAGCACATGGTGCGTATAGTGATGAGAAATGGTTTCATTCTCGCTCTTTATCACGCTCATCTCCCGGTTGGGATGAGCGAAGAGCCCCCAGACATGGTTCATAGCGTCCCCCTTGTCACGGCTTCGTACTGCACTGATCCAAGTATAATTCACCCTGTAGATTATTTTGTGTACAGCGCAAAAAAACTGCGTCGCCGCGTTTTGGTCAGCAGGGTGTATGATTAACAGGTGATGAGATAAGGAGATAAGCTGTTTATGGATATCAATCACCTGATTTCCCAGTATGGCTACGCGGCGCTGATCGTCGGCAGCATGGCGGAAGGTGAGACCATTACCCTGCTGGGCGGCGTCGCAGCGCATCAGGGGTTACTGAAGTTTCCCCTGGTGGTGATCGCCGTCGCCCTCGGCGGGATGATTGGCGATCAGCTGCTCTATCTGGTCGGCCGCCGCTTCGGGGGACGCATTCTGCGCCGTTTCGCCAGCCAGAAGGCGCGAATACGTAAAGCGCAGCGCATGATCCAGCACCGGCCGTGGCTGTTTGTCATCGGCACCCGCTTTATGTATGGCTTCCGGGTAATCGGCCCCCTGCTGATCGGCGCCAGCCGCCTGCCGCCGCGCATTTTCCTGCCGTTGAATATTGTCGGAGCGCTGGTGTGGGCCCTGCTGTTTACCACCATTGGCTATCTCGGCGGCGAGGTGGTTGGCCCGTGGCTGCACCATCTGGACGCCCATCTGAAGCACTGGATCTGGCTGATCCTCGCGGTAGGACTGGTGGTCGCCGCCCACTGGTGGCTCAGGCGGCGAGAAAGGAAGAAGAAAGACTAAACGGCGCCCCCGCAGGCGCGCCGTTGCGCCGGTTATTTCACGCTCTGGTGATAGCCGCCGCCGAGAGCAGAAGTCAGCTGAATGCTGGCGTCAATCCACTGGCCGTGCAGGCGCAATGCGGTAATGCGCTCCTGCAGCGCCGGGAGCTTCGCCATACTGACTCTGGAGCCGGGTAAGATCCCCGCCGCCATTCGGGCCTGCGCCAGGTTCACCACCCGCTGGGCGTCTTTTTCAACCTGCTGCTGCTGCTGGCTTTTGGCCATCAGCGTCTCGACCTGGCTGGCGGTTTTCGCCACCTGGTTGACGGCATCCACTACCGCTTTGTTGTACTGCGCTATCGACAGGCTGTTCTGCGCGCTGGCAATATCCAGATTGGCATTGAGGCGGCCGCTGTCAAAGATCGGCAGCGTCAGTCCGGCGGTGACGCCCATCTGCTGCGCCGAGTGACGGAAAAGATCGCTTAAGTGCAGGGCATCCTGCTGCAGGAACGCCATCAGATTGATGTCGGGATAAAACGCCGCTTTCGCCGCGTCCACTTCGCTCAGCGATGCCTCAATGTACCAGTGAGCAACCTGCAGATCCGGGCGGCGCGCCAGCAGCTCATAGCCGAGGGTATCAGGCAGCTGCGCGCTGACCGTCGGCAGGCTGACCGGTTTGAGGTTCAGCGACTGGCTCTGGCTGTTGGTCAGGGCCATCAGGCGCGCTTCAATCTCTTTCATCGTGCCCGCCACGTCCGCCAGCTGCTGATCGGTTTTGCTGACGTTAATATCGTTCTCCGCCCCTTCGGCGGAGTTGGTGATCCCGCGCTGCAACAGGGCCTTGTCGACCGTCACGATATTATTTTGCTCACCCTTCACCTGCTGCAGCACTGCTTTAATCGCCGCTTCCGTCTGCCACTGCCAGTACAGGCGCGCCACGCTGCCAGAAAGCAATTCGCGGGTCTGGGCCTGCTCCGCCACCTGGGCTTTCAGCTCGCCGATGCGCGCTTTCACCAGCGCGCGGTTTTTACCCCACAGGTCCAGATCCCAGCCAGCGGTCAGGCCAAAGGTGCCGTTGGTGTACCACGGGCCGGTATTGCCGTCGGTGTCGGTGGCGAACGGCCCCATCAGGCCTTCGGCCGACATGCGCTGGCGTTCAACATCGGCGGAGAAATCCATCTCCGGGCCAAGATTCGCCTGCGACATTCGCGCCTGCGCTTCGGCAAGCCTGATGCGCTGTTCGGCAATTTGCATATCCGGCGCATTGGCGAGTGCGCGCTGAATCAGATTATCCAGTTGGGCATCGTGGTAGTCTTTCCACCAGTCGGTCTGCGGCCAGCCATTTTTCACGGCGGCAGGGAGATCCATGGAAACATGGGAGGCTGGAATTTGCTGCTGCGGCGGATTAGCAACCTCATGAGATGGCGCGCAGCCAGCCAGCGCGATGGCCAGGGGCAATGCCGCCAGCACGCTTTTATTTAATATCAATTTCATTAGACAGGTCAGATAACTTAATCAGGTTGGTTATCATAAGTTAATTGAATTAAACGCGTTTAGTAAAGCGTGTGACTAAATTATTAGTTAGCTAAAAATAAACAACCTTATCAATTCAAGGGATGAATATGAGTCAGAATATTTATGACGACCCGCAGTTTTTTGCCGGCTATGCGACCCTCGATCGCTCGGTGAAGGGGCTGGATGGCGCACCGGAGTGGCCTTCCCTGCAGGCAATGTTGCCGCCGATAACCGGTTTGCGGGTGGTGGATCTCGGCTGCGGCTACGGCTGGTTTTGCCGCTGGGCACAGCAGCAGGGAGCCAGCCAGATAACCGGTTTTGATATCTCCCAGCGCATGCTGGCGCAGGCGCGGGAGATGACCCGCGGGGATGAGATTGTCTACCGCTGCGCCGATCTGCAAACCCTGACGCTGCCCGCCAACAGCTGCGATCTGGTCTACAGCTCGCTGGCGCTGCATTATTTACCGGACATTGCGCCGCTCTTCGCCACCCTGCAGCAGGCGCTGGTTCCCGGCGGCACCCTGGTCTTTTCCGCCGAACATCCCATCTATACCGCCCCCTTGCAGCAGGGCTGGCGGGTGGATGACCAGGGACAGAAAAGCTGGCCGGTCAGTCACTATCAGCAGGAGGGCGAGCGCGTCAGCAACTGGTTTGCCGAGGGCGTCATCAAGCAACATCGCAAGCTCTCAAGCTGGATAAACGCGCTTATCGCCGCGGGTTTTGTGCTGGAGCAGCTGGATGAGTGGGGTCCGAGCGCCGAACAGATTGTCCAACAGCCCGCCCTGGATGAAGAGAAAGAACGTCCGATGATCTTTTTACTGCGCGCGCGTAAACCGGGCTAATCCCCCGCCCGGCGATGGCCGGGCGGGCATGCTTTACGCTTTCAGGCTGGCGCCGCGGCTGGCAATCACCTCTTTATACCAGTCAAAACTCTTCTTCTTACTGCGCGCCAGGGTGCCGGTGCCGTCATCATGACGGTCGACATAGATAAAGCCATAGCGCTTCGACAGCTCCGCCTTCGAGGCGCTCACCAGGTCAATCGGCCCCCAGCTGGTAAAGCCCATCAGCTCAACGCCATCGTCAATGGCTTCCCGCGCCTGCACCAGATGGTCGTTCAGGTAACTGATGCGGTAGTCATCGTTAATGCTGCCATCGGCTTCCACCTTATCCTTGGCGCCCAGACCATTTTCCACGATAAACAGCGGCTTCTGATAGCGATCCCACAGCACGTTCAGCAGCGTACGCAGGCCCAGCGGGTCTATCTGCCAGCCCCACTCCGAGCTCGCCAGGTGCGGGTTCGGCACCATGCTGAGAATATTGCCGCGCGCCTGCTGGTTCAGCGCCTCGTCGGCGGTGACGCAGCCGGTCATGTAGTAGCTAAAGGAGATAAAGTCGACGGTGGTTTTCAGCGCTTCACGATCGGCATCGGTAATGGTGAGTGTGATACCGTTGTCGCGGAAAAAGCGCAGCATATAGCCCGGGTACGCGCCGCGCGCCTGCACGTCGCCAAAGTACTGCCAGCTGCGGTTCTCCTGCAGCGTCTCAAACACATCTTCCGGTTTGCAGCTCAGGGGATACATCAGCCCGCCGAGCAGCATATTGCCGATTTTGCCCTCGGGCACCAGCTCGTGACAGGCTTTAACCGCCAGGGCGCTGGCCACCAGCTGGTGGTGAATCGCCTGATACACCTCGCCTTTGCTGCTGCCGGCCGGCAGGCCGACGCCGGTCATCGGAGCATGCAGCGACATATTGATTTCGTTAAAGGTCAGCCACAATTTGACCTTATTTTTATAGCGGCTGAACACCGTGCGGGCGTAGCGCTCAAAGAAACCAATCACCTCCCGGCTGCCCCAGCCGCCGTAGTTTTTTACCAGCGCCCACGGCATTTCATAATGCGACAGCGTCACCAGCGGGGTGATGTTGTGCTTCGCCATCTCGTCGAACAGCTTGTCGTAGAACGCGAGACCGGCTTCGTTGGGCTCGGCGTCATCGCCGTTGGGATAGATGCGGGTCCAGGCGATGGACACCCGCAGGCAGTTAAAGCCCATCTCGGCGAACAGAGCGATATCTTCCGGGTAGCGATGGTAAAAATCGATCGCCACATCCTTAATACCGCTGTCGCCGGGTACGCGCTCGACCACCTCGCCGAACACGCCGTGCGGCTGCACATCGGAGGTGGATAAGCCTTTGCCCTCTTCCAGATAAGCCCCTTCCACCTGATTCGCCGCGGTCGCGCCGCCCCATAAAAAATCCGCCGGGAATGTTTTCATCTCTCTCTCCTGTGATTAATGGCTGACTGACAACAGCGGCTGGCCGGCTTCGACGGCGCTGGACGCCACCGTATCAATTTCCCGGTAGTCGTCGCTGTTGCTGATAATGATCGGGGTCGCCAGGTCGTAACCGGCATCCAGAATCGCCTGACGATCGAACTCGATCAGCAGATCGCCGGCCTGCACCCTGTCGCCCTCTTTGACATGTGCGGTAAACGGCACGCCGTCGAGTTTGACCGTGTCGATGCCGACGTGGATCAACAGCTCAATGCCGCTGTCGCTCTGCAGGCCGATGGCATGTTTAGTCTGAAACAGGGAAGCCACTTCGCCCGGGAACGGGGCAATCACTTGGCCCACCGCCGGGATAATGGCGACCCCTTTACCGAGCAGGCCGCTGGCGAAGGTGCTATCCGGCACCTGCTCGAGGGCGATAACGCTGCCGCTCATCGGCGCCAGAATATCGTTTGCCGAGGCCGGAGCTACCGTCACGGCGCCCGGTGCAGCGCTGGCGCGCGGCATGCCGGCGAAGAAGGTCAGCACGCAGGCGAGCACGAAAGCCACGCCGGTGCCGATAAGCCCGCCCCAGACGCTGGCGTCAATGCCGCCGGGCGGGATCATCTGCGCCGGGAAAAAGATATTCGGCACACCGAACGAGTAAGCATGGCTATTACTGAAGGCAGTGATCGCCCCGCCGATGGCGCCGGCGATACAGCCGAAGATAAACGGACGACGCAGCGGCAGGGTCAGTCCGTAGATAGCCGGCTCGGTGATGCCAAACAGCCCGGCAGAGAAGGCGGAACCGGCCAGCATCCGCTGACGCGCATCGCGGGTGGCCAGCAAAATCCCCAGAACCGCCCCCACCTGGGCAATCACCGCCGGAAGAATAATCGGCAGCATGGAGTCGTGACCAAGTACTGTCATGTTGTTGATCATCAACGGCACCAGCCCCCAGTGCAGGCCAAAAATAACGCACACCTGCCACATGGCGCCCAGTACCGCGCCCGCCAGCCATGGGGCAAACGCATAAATGAACTGGTAGCCGTTGGCCAGCAGATGGCTCAGCCAGGTGGCGACCGGGCCAATCACCAGGAAGGTGAGCGGGACCACCACCGCCAGGCAGATCGCCGGGGTGAAGAAGTTTTTCATCGATGACGGCAACAGCGCGTTGCTCTTGCGCTCCAGCCAGCAGCAGACCCACGAGGCGAGAATAATCGGGATCACTGACGAGCTGTAGTTGATAAAGGTCACCGGAATGCCGAGAAAGTGCTCCACCGCCGCGCCCGGCGCCTGGCTGGCCTCAAAGGCCTGAATCATCAGCGGGTGGGTTAACGCCCCGCCAATCACCATCGAGATAAACGGGTTGCCGCCAAACTTCTTCCCGGCGGTATAGCCAAGAAACAGCGGGAAGAAAAAGAACAGCGCGTCGCTGGCGGCAAACCAGATTTTATAAGTCCCCTGCTCCGGCGTAAGCCAGCCGCAGGTCACCGCCAGCGCCAGCAGGCCTTTCAGCAGACCGGTCGCCGCCATCACGCCGATAAACGGTGTAAAAATGCCGGAAATGATGTCGATAAGCTGGCTTAACACCGATCCTTTGGCCGCTTTTTCCCCGGCAACCGGTTCGCTGTCATCGCTTAACCCCGCCTCCTGGCGCACCGCCAGCCAGACGTCGTGAACGTGGTTGCCAATCACCACCTGAAACTGGCCACCGCTCTCCACCACCATAATGACGCCCGGATTGGCCTTCAGCCCTTCGGCATCGGCTTTGCCGTTATCTTTCAGTTTAAAACGCAGACGTGTCGCACAGTGAACCAGACTCACAATGTTCTCTTTGCCGCCGACGCGGTTGAGAATATCCTGCGCGAGTGCTTTATATTCCATGCTCTTTTCCTTACTGCCGCTGCCCGCAGACAACCGGCGACTGAGTAGTAAAAAATAAAAAAACCCGAGAACCACGCCGGTGGGCGTCGCGCTCAGGTTTTGCCTGCATCATGCAGTAACAATCCAGTTTTGTTGGGGGGAATTAACGCCCCTCTTTTCTTACCCGTTCGATATGAATGGCAAGAAACATAATCTCTTCGGTGGTCAGCGACCGCTGATACTGCTTTTGCAGATGCGTCGCCACCGTTTCCGCACACTTCCACGCTTTAGCGTAGTTATCTTTCACCGCGCTGTGCAGCGAGACGTCGTCATCTTCCACCACCGTGCGCGTCAGCATCCGCTGGGCGAAGAACTTGAGATGAGTGACAAAGCGCTGATAGCTCAATGACTCTTCGTCATAGTTAAGCTGCAGCTGATACTTCACCAGCTGCAGGATCTCCTGCATCACCCGGGTCACGTGCATGACCTCCGGCATTTCGCTGTTGAGCTGCGCCGTCACCAGATGCAGGGCGATAAATCCGGCTTCATCCTCCGCCAGCTCCACACCAAGCCTTTTGGCAATAATGGCCCTTGCCTCCTGACCCAGCGCGAACTCCTTCGGATACAGCCGCTTAATCTCCCACAGCAGCACGTTACGCAGTGCGATGCCCTTTTTCTGCCGCTCGATAGCAAAATGACAGTGATCCGTTAATGTGATGTACAAACTTTCCTGTAGCTTGCCCAGCCGCCCGCGTGCCAGGTCGATAATGCGATCGCAGGTGGTCATCACTTCTAACGGTATCTGACTGAGTAACTCACCTAAGCGGCCTACCAGTTCATCGCTCTGTAAGGCGAAGACTTTTTCAATTTTACTGTCGTCCAGCACGTCGCCCGGGCGTTTCTGAAAGGCCAGCCCTCGCCCCATCACCACCTGTTCGCGCCGGTGCTCGTCAAGAACCACCACCACATTGTTATTGAGTACTTTGGCGATTTGCATATAGACCCCAGAAACAAAAAAACCTGACCCCCGACGAAACGCCAGGTGATCAGGTTTTGCCTGCCGCAGCAGTTGCAATCCAACACCCGCACTGTAACAACTTCTGCTGCGCGCTCAACCTGACAAGTGAAAAAACGTGATTAAGATCGCGACTATCAGAAAGTCACCACCGTTTTCCACTCCACCACCCATGCGTCCTGGGTCTGCGCAACGCCGCCCGGACGGTGCCAGTACTGCAGGCCCGGCTGCAGCTCCAGCCAGGAAACCGGGCGGAAGCGATAATAGAGCTCGCCGTTCAGCGAATGACCGGCCACCGGCTGGTAAGCCGGATCGTTATAGTCGGTGGCGCCGCTGAGTTGATTCATATAGCGCTGGTTACGTGCGTAGTGGCTGCTCATGTCGATCCACGTCAGACCAAAGCCAATCCAGTCCTCCGGGCGGGCGTCAAATAGCCCGCGGTAGCGCATGGAGGCGGCGACGGCGGAGTGGATATAGTTACTGCGCTGGTCGCTGAGGCTGCCGCTCAGCGAGACGCTCATCCCCCGCAGCGGGTCGTCGGCGTGGCGGGTGATCTGCTGGTTCAGGCCGGCGTACATAAACCAGGTGCTGTCGTGCTCGGCGTAGCCTTGCGGATCGGTCGCCCCGGCGCCGCCGGATTTGCCGCTGTAGAGGTCGGTTTGCGGCGCGTTGGTCCAGACCACACCCAGGTTATAGGCTCCCGGCAGGCCATTCATCAGCGGACGGGTTTCGATCTCCATCGGCAGTAAAATGCCTTTGCTGCCCTTCGTCGACCCGCTCCAGGCGTGACTGCGCGCGGTAGCCTGCGGGTTTTGCTCCATCACCCCGCCTTTCAGGGTGACCGTCGGCGTCAGCTTGTACTCCAGGGCGGTGCCCCAGGTGTGGATGTTCCAGTTATTCCAGGTCAGCGAGTTGGCCGATTTCCCACCGCACTGGGTCAGTAGCTGAAAATCGCAGGGAATGATCTGGTCGAAAGTTTGCACCTTGTTCATCATGCCGATGCGCCAGGTCAGGCGACGGTCGTCAAAGCTGCGGGCAAAGGTCAGCCAGCCGAGGCGGGTGATCGACCCGCCGCCCCAACTCTCCTGCGACAGATCGTTGAAACTCACCCGCGGATCCTGCAGCCGTTTCGTGGTGAGGTTATCATCGTGGTTACGGTTGACGATGTTGCCTTCGAGACGCGCATCCGGTATGCCGGTCCAGCGCTCCAGATCCTGGGTAAAGGTCAGCGCCACCTGGTCAATATAGGCCAGGTGTTTATCATGGTCGTAACCGCCGCCGGCGTTGTAGGCCATCTCGTTAAGATACCCGAGATTATAATGAAAGCCGTTCTCTTCGAGGATCGGACGAATGCCCAGCATATCGCCCAGCAGCCCCTGCTGCCCGGCTTCGAACCCCAGCACGCTGCCGTTCCACGCCGGAGTTTCCGCGGCGCTCACGGCAGGCACCATTGCCGCCAGCGCCGCGCCGATCAAAAGCTGATTTATTTTTTTGTTATGCATTGTGATATCCACCGTGACTGAATAAAAACAAAGGGGATCCCCAGGCTATTTATTTACCTGTTTTCTTTTTTAAAAAATGAATGGCAAAGGGCGTCCGCCGGTAATAAAACCGCGACGATGCCAGAGAAAACGTTAATTACAACCTATTGTTTTACATAACCATTTTTTCACCATTGAATTTTAGCCAAAAAAAAACCTAAGCACTTTCCGCCACGAATGACGAAAGTGCTTAGGTTTTGCCTGGGTTCAGTAGCAATCCTGAATTGATTGACCGCACATTATCACTTTATTCAACTCATGCCTACCAGCAATAGGCAGGCAAGTAATAATATGTGAAGCAAATAACAGTATGGTGTTTAATAGCGGGCGATGGCCGCCGCTATTTCAGCAGACGTTTGCAGGGCGCGAATTTCATTAAACAGGGTCAGTGCCTCACTATATTCCTTGCGTAAATAGCCTAACCATTGCTTAATTCTCGCCACATGATACAGACCGGTGTCGCCCTGCTTTTCCAGGCGGGTATATTTTTGCAACAGCTGAACCACCTGCGGCCACGGCATGCGCGGTTCGTTGTATTTGATCACCCGGCTGAGATTCGGTACGTTGAGCGCCCCGCGGCCAATCATCACCGAATCGCAGCCGGTGACGGCCATACAATCCTGGGCGCTTTGCCAGTCCCAGATCTCGCCGTTGGCGACCACCGGAATGGTCAGACGCTGGCGGATCTCGCCGATCGCCTGCCAGTTAATGCGTTCGGCTTTGTAGCCATCTTCTTTGGTGCGGCCGTGAACCACCAGCTCGCTGGCTCCGGCCTGCTGCACCGCATCGGCGATTTCGAAGCGCCGTTCGCCGCTGTCCCAGCCGAGTCGCACCTTGACGGTCACCGGCAGATGATCGGGAACCGCTTCGCGCATGGCTTTCGCACCGCGATAGATCAGCTCCGGATCTTTCAGCAGCGTCGCCCCGCCGCCGCTGCCGTTCACCAGCTTAGACGGACAGCCGCAGTTTAAATCCACACCCCACGACCCCAGCTCCACCGCGCGGGCGGCGTTTTCCGCCAGCCACTCGGGATATTGTCCCAGCAGCTGGACGCGCACGCGGGTGCCGGACGGCGTGCGGCTCTGATGATGCAGTTCCGGGCACAGCCTGTAGAACGATTTTACCGGCAGCAGTTGATCCACCACGCGCAGAAATTCGGTGATGCACAGATCGTAATCGTTAACCTCGGTCAGCAGCTCGCGCACCAGCGAATCGAGCACGCCTTCCATCGGCGCCAGTAGAACACGCATATCGTTATCCGGAAAAAAAAGAGGCGCTATGGTAGCGCCTCCAGGCATTGGTGGAAAGCGCTCAATGCGTCCGGCCTGCCGTACGCCATTCCCCGTTCGGCGAATGCGGCAAAACGAGGAGATAATCTCTATGCTTTACAGGAGTCTGCGGCGTCTCATGCCGCCTTTATTTGCCGCGCCTCGTTCAAAAAGGTAGCGTGGGACTCCATATACCCTAAGCTGCGAGCTGTCGGGTCCTGCCGGGAGAGGCTATTGTTCCCGTACGCTATCAGCGCTATGCGTAGAATTCATGATGTGATCGGTAGCACATTTTAGGGATTAATTGTATGATGAATGCACTTCATCAAGGGTTATTACCATGAGTAAATCGCTGACTATTATCTGGCAGTACCTGCGGGCCTTCGTCCTGATTTACGCCTGCTTATACGCCGGAATTTTTATCGCCGGACTGCTGCCCATCACTATCCCCGGCAGCATCATCGGCATGCTGATCCTCTTCGTGCTGCTGGCGCTGCAAATTATGCCGCCGCAGTGGGTCAATCCTGGCTGCAATATCCTGATCCGCTATATGGCGCTATTGTTCGTGCCCATCGGCGTCGGCGTGATGCAATACTGGGATCTGCTGCGCGCCCAGCTGGGGCCAGTCGTCATCTCCTGCGCCATCAGCACGCTGGTGGTGTTTGTGGTGGTGAGCTGGAGCTCTCACCTGGTGCATGGCGAACGTAAAGTGATTGGGCAAAAGGAAAAGAAAAATGATGCATGAAATCTGGTGGTCGCTGCCGCTAACCCTGATCGTCTTTTTTCTCGCCCGCAGGCTGGCCGCCCGCTTTAAGTTCCCGCTGCTCAACCCGCTGCTGGTGGCGATGGTAGTTATAATTCCGTTTCTGCTGCTGACCGGGATCTCCTATGAGCGTTATTTTGCCGGCAGCAAAGTCCTGAACGATCTGCTGCAGCCGGCGGTGGTCGCGCTGGCCTTTCCACTGTATGAGCAACTGCACCAGATCCGCGCGCGCTGGAAATCAATCATCACCATCTGCTTTATCGGCAGCTGCGTGGCGATGATCACCGGTACTACCGTCGCCCTGCTGATGGGCGCCACGCCGCAAATCGCCGCCTCTATTCTGCCTAAGTCAGTCACTACGCCAATTGCCATGGCGGTCAGCGGCAGCATCGGCGGTATTCCGGCTATCAGCGCCGTGTGCGTGATTTTTGTCGGCATCCTCGGCGCGGTATTCGGCCATACGCTGCTTAACCTGATGCGCATTCGCACCAAAGCGTCACGCGGCCTGTCAATGGGTACCGCCTCGCACGCCCTCGGCACTGCCCGCTGTGCGGAACTGGACTACCAGGAAGGGGCGTTTAGCTCGCTGGCGCTGGTGCTGTGCGGGATCATCACCTCGTTGATGGCACCGTTCTTATTTCCGCTGATCCTCGCGGTGGTGGGATAAATTGTGATTTAAATCACATTTTTTAATGCAACAAATCAAAGTTGCATAAACAATGAGATATTCATCACATATGAGACTGCTGGACGCCCGTACACTGGCTTCCCATTACATTGTTATGAGGCAACGCTATGCACTCACGTTTTCAAGCTGCTTTGACGACTCTGGCAGCAGACCTGCAGGCGGCCATCGCCCCGATGCTCGCCGACCCGCACTTCCCGGCGCTGCTCGAAGCCGATCAGGTGGCGACGCTGCAGCAGGCGACAGGTCTGGACGAAGACGCGCTGGCCTTTGCGCTACTGCCGCTTGCTGCCGCCTGCGCGCGCGCCGACCTTTCTCATTTTAACGTCGGGGCGATCGCCCGCGGCGTCAGCGGCCGCTGGTACTTTGGCGGCAATATGGAATTTCTCGGGGCGACCATGCAGCAGACCGTTCACGCCGAGCAGAGCGCCATCAGCCACGCCTGGCTGCGCGGCGAGACCTCCCTGCGCGCTATTACGGTGAACTACACGCCGTGCGGCCATTGCCGTCAGTTTATGAACGAACTGAACAGCGGACTGGCGCTGCGCATTCATCTGCCGGGCCGCGAAGCGCATGCCCTGGAGCACTATCTGCCGGACGCCTTTGGTCCGAAAGATCTGGAGATAAAAACCCTGTTGATGGATGCACAGGACCATGGCTACCCGGTGAGCGGCGATGCCCTGACCCAGGCAGCCATTCAGGCCGCCAACCGCTGCCATGCGCCCTACAGCCACTCGCCCTCCGGCGTGGCGCTGGAGCTGAAAGACGGCACCATTTTCAGCGGCAGCTATGCGGAAAACGCAGCGTTCAATCCGACGCTGCCGCCGCTGCAGGGGGCGCTGAATCTCCTGAGCCTCAACGGCTATGATTATCCCGCTATCCAGCGGGCAATCCTCGCGGAGAAAGCCGACGCGGCGCTGATCCAGTGGGATGCCACCGTCGCCACCCTGAAGGCGCTGGGCTGCCAGAATATCGAGCGCGTCCTGTTAGGTTGATCAGCCTGAGCAGATTGCCGGATGACGGTTTCGCCTTATCCGGCCGACCTGATATACCGAGATGTTGTCGGGTGGCGCTACGCTTACCCGACCTACGGTTCGCGCCATGGCGAGCTGAAGATCTCTATGCCGGGTGTCGGCTCACGCCTTACCCGACCTGCGTTCGGCGATCTGTCTATATTGCTGAAAATCCCCGCAATCAAACGCGGGTTTCTTGCGCTTACCCGGCGGGTAAAGTAGCCTGAAGACTCCGTTGTCTATTATTGAGCCAAGTTCATGTTAAAGCGTGTGTTCTACAGCCTGTTAGTCCTGCTCGGCCTGCTGCTGTTGACCGTGCTGGGCCTTGACCGCTGGATGAGCTGGAAAACCGCGCCCTATATCTATGATGAGCTGCAGGACCTGCCCTACCGTCAGGTCGGCGTGGTGCTGGGCACCGCCAAATATTACCGCACCGGCGTCATCAATCAGTATTACCGCTACCGCATCCAGGGCGCGCTGAACGCCTACAACAGCGGCAAGGTCAACTATCTGCTGCTGAGCGGCGATAATGCTCTGCAAAGCTACAATGAACCGATGACCATGCGTCGGGACCTGATTAAAGGCGGCGTCGATCCCGCCGATATCGTGCTGGACTATGCCGGCTTCCGTACGCTCGACTCAATCGTCCGTACCCGCAAAGTGTTCGACACCAACGACTTCATTATCATCACCCAGCGCTTCCACTGCGAACGGGCGCTGTTTATCGCCCTGCATATGGGGATCCAGGCCCAGTGCTACGCGGTGCCGTCGCCGAAGGATATGTGGAGCGTGCGGCTGCGCGAGTTCGGTGCCCGCTTTGGCGCGCTGGCGGACCTCTATATCTTCAAACGGGAACCGCGCTTTCTCGGCCCTCTCATCCCGATTCCGGCTCAACAGCATGACGTACCGGATGACGCCCAGTCCTACCCGGCAGTCACTCCGGAGCAGCTGCTGGAACTGCAGAAAAACACAAAACCCGCCAATGAGTGATATAAGATGCATTAATCATGCGATGCCAAAACAATGCGTATTATAAGTAACGTTAATTGCATGAATGCTCTTTAATGAGTAATATTTCACTCATCATCCTTTTTGGAGGGCGAGATGGAAACATTAACGGTACAAGCCTTTCTCAATGCGGAGTGGCAAGACATTGCGTTGATAAAATTCCCCGGTAGTGAGCAAGGGGACTGGTTTACAACACAAATCGACTATCTTACCGATTACGCCATCGACTTTCTGGAACGCGATGACTATCACGCCGTGTCGCTCAACCATCCCGTTTCGCTTTATTTTGAGGATCACGGAAATCCTGGATGGTTAAGATTTATAGACGATATCATTCCAAGCGGCGCCAGCCGACGTTACTGGGTTAACTTTTTAGATATCAGTGAACTTCCTCAGGGCCAGCAGAATTTCATCTTGCTCAAATTCGGCACGATGTCGCCAGTGGGAAATTTACGCATTAAAGACTCGGTGCCGGACAGGGATAGTCTGGCAAGCAGTAAAACGTTCTCTGTCACTGATGTCATGAATCGTGCCAGTGATTTTCTCGACTATGACCAGGAACGAGGAGCCGCAGCAGGAGGGGCTACATTATCCCTCTCTCTGGTTGCCGCGATTTGATATCAGAAGAGACGGTGATGGCCGGATAATGAGATTGGGAATGGAGTCAGTCTATTCTCTGTTACAAAAAGCGCCAGCGACGATACTTGATCATGAAACCACGCTGCGGATCCTGATCGAAAAGATCACATCCAGTAATATGGTAAGAGTACAGAATTATCGCTTTGATGTTCAAGGATTTATCATCGATTGGGTACGTCGAGACTTATTAAACATTATTTTTGGCAATAGTGATAACCATGGACGTAATACTGCATTTATGAAAGCAGATAATGAAATTACCCTTGCGCCAATCTACGATTTTGCACCAATGAAAGCCGACCCGGAAGGTATACCGCGCACGATGAAGTGGTCATTAGCCTGCGAATCAGGAGGCGAATATAACTTTGGCGCCATCGCACAAGCTTTGGCTGAATGGATCACCCCTGACACATTGCTTAATGCTTTAAGTGAAACCGCATCTCAACTCGTTGATTTACCATCCCGTCTTAAAGTACGCGGCGTTCCTGTTCAGATTCTGGAAATGCCATCAATTGGTTTTAAATTTATACCTGACAAACTCGCTCGCTGGGGGCTGTTATGAAGACCCTGAATAAAAAAGAAACAGAAATCCAAAATACCTTAGCCAGGCTGCGGGCGGATAACCCACCATCCCTACCCGCCACCGGGGTAACGGCTACGGAAAAAAAAGCTCGTTCAGAGATAAGCAGACAACGCGTCTCGGCTGGTTTAAAAAAAGTCAAAACGGTCGATCGTCAGGCGGTCATTCACGCCATTATCCATGACATCATGCTAGGCGCCATCAGCCAGGGAGAGGCCCTGAAAAAACTGAGAGTAGAAGTTCTGGGTTTACGCCAGGATGAATATGCCCGGCTAGTGGATGTCTCTCGTAAGACCTTATCTGATGTGGAAAATGATAAAGGCAATTATTCTGCCGAGATCATTAATAAAATCTATAAGCCGTTTGGCCTTGAAACAGGACTCGTCCCTATTTCTAAAACACTTATTTCTTCTCTATTTAAATAGTAAAAACCCGCGCCAGGCGCGGGTTTTTGATGCGTTCAATCTTATTTCTTACGGGCGTATTTCAGGGAGTCCAGCGCCACGGCGAAGATAATAATCGCCCCCTTAATAATGTACTGCCAGTAAGGGTTGACGCCGATATAGGTCAGGCCGTAGTTGATGACGGTGAAGATAATCACCCCTGTCACCACGCCGAATACGGTCCCTACCCCGCCGCTGAACGAAACGCCGCCCACCACGCAGGCGGCGATGGCGTCCAGTTCGTACATAAAGCCGAGGTTATTGGTCGCCGAGCCGATACGCCCGGCTTCCAGCAGGCCGCCGAAGGCGTAGAACACCCCGGAGAGGGCATAGATCATCAGCAGGTTCAACGCCACGTTAACCCCGGAGACTTTCGCCGCTTCCGGGTTACCGCCGATAGCGAAGATGTTTTTACCAAAGCGCGTCTTGTTCCACAGGATCCAGACAAAGAAGACGGCAATCAGCGCGTAGAAGGTTATGTAGGACAGGCGGAACGAGCCCAGCGCCACAAACCCCTGGGCAAAATGGGAGAAGTGGCTGTCAAAACCGGAGATCGGCGACGCGCCCACGAAGTCGTAGTACAGCGAGTTAATGCCGTACACGATGATCATAGTGCCGAGGGTGGTAATAAACGGCGTCACGTTCAGGTAGGCGATGACGATCCCGTTAATCAGGCCGATGACCGCCCCGATGGCGCACACCAGCAGGATCACCAACGGGATCGGCATGGTCGCCATATCCGGGAACACCTTGTTGGCATTATCCACCGCCTGCAGCATGGTGGCGGCAATCACCGCCGCCAGTCCCACCTGACGGCCGGCGGAGAGGTCGGTCCCCTGCGTGACGATAAGTCCGGCCACGCCCAGGGCAATAATAATACGCACCGAAGACTGAGTCAGGATATTACTCAGGTTGAGCAGACTTAAAAATGTCGGATCCTGGAAAATAATAATGGCCAACAGGACCAGAAGGACGACATATATCCCACCCTCTTTCAGGTAAGTGAGAAAACTCTTTTTATTTAACGCACTCATGTGAAGCCCCTGATCTTAAAGGTGCAATGACGCAAGACGCAGTATTTCGTTTTGCGTGGTGGTTTTAGTCTCTACAATGCCCGCGACAAGGCCATTGCTCATCACCAGAATGCGGTCGGTAATCCCCAGCAGTTCCGGCATTTCGGAAGAAATAATAATGATCCCTTTGTCTTTTTTAGCCAGCTCGGCAATCAGCTGGTAGATCTCGAATTTGGCGCCGACGTCGATACCGCGCGTTGGCTCATCCAGCATCAGGATCTCCGGCTGGGTCAGCAGCCAGCGGCCTATAATGACCTTTTGCTGGTTACCACCGGAAAGCGAACCGATCTGCGTATGCTGGCCGGGGGTTTTAACGCGCATCGAGTCAATAACCCACTGGGTGTCGCTCTTCATTCGCGAGTTATCCAGCAAGCCGATGCTGTTTTTATATTTCTTAATATTGGAGATCAGCGAGTTAAAACCGATATCCAGATAGGCATAAATCCCGGTGGAGCGCCGCTCCTCGGTCACCAGTGCAAAACCGTGGTTAATCGCCTCGTTGGCGCTGTGGTTGTTGATCTTCTTACCGTGCAGGGTGATGGTGCCGCTGGCCTTCTCACGGATCCCGAACAGGGTCTCCACGATGTCGGTGCGTTTAGCGCCTACCAGGCCGGCGATACCGAGAATTTCGCCCTTATGCAGATCAAAGGAGACATCGCGAATGGAGGGTTGACGCAGCGAGGTGAGATTGCGCACCTGGAGGATCACTTCTCCCGGGGTATTTTCGCGATCCGGAAAACGCTGGTTGAGCGAGCGCCCGACCATCATGGCGATAATCTTGTCCATATCCAGCCCTTCCAGCGGCTGGGTGGCGATCCACTGGCCGTCGCGCAGGATGGTTATTTCATCGCACAGCTGGAAAATTTCTTCCATTTTATGCGAGATATAGACGATACCGCAGCCGCGATCTTTCAGCTTGCGGATGATCTTAAACAGATGGTTGACCTCTTTTTCCGTCAGCGATGACGTCGGCTCGTCCATGATGACGATTTTGGCGTCATAGGAAAACGCCTTAGCGATCTCAATCATCTGCATCTGGGATACCGATAAGGTACCGACGCGGGCGCGCGGGTCGATATCAATATCCAGCTCATCAAAAATGGCCTTGGTATCCCGGTACATTTTGTCCTGATCGACAAACATGCCTTTGGTGGGATAGCGTCCGAGCCACATGTTATCCATGACTGAACGCTGTAAAACCAGGTTTAATTCCTGATGCACCATCGATATACCGTTTTCCAGGGCTTCTTTCGCCGAATGGAAATCGATCTCTTTTCCCTGAAAAAGAATGCTACCGGAATCTTTTTGATAGATCCCAAAAAGGCATTTTAATAATGTCGATTTGCCGGCGCCGTTCTCACCCATTAACGCATGAATGGAGTGCGGACGAACCTTCAGGTTGACATTATCAAGAGCCTTGACGCCAGGAAACGATTTGTTGATGTTGGTCATTTCCAACAAATATTCGCCTGACCGTTCGCTATTATTGCTGACCATAGTTATACCTGGCTGCGTTCATGCACGCCCCGTCCGGCGCAATAACGCCAGCAGGAGTCTGGTTCTGTATCAGGAATAATCGGGCGTGGTTAAACCACGCCCGCAACTCACATCACGATTACTTGCCGGTAAACTGGCTCAGGTTGTCTTTATCGACGCCCACGTACGGTACGCGAACAATCTTGTTGTCAATTTTCCAGTTGGTGCCCGCCGCGGCTTCTTTACCTTCCGCGAGGTTTTTCGCCAGATCGAAGGTCGCTTTTGCCTGGTTGTTGGCATCGTTCAGCACGGTACCGGCCATCGCACCGGATTTCACCAGCGCCAGCGCTTCTGGCAGGGCATCGACGCCAAACACCGGAATGCTGCTCTTGTTGTGCGCTTTCAGCGCTTCAACCGCACCCATCGCCATGGCATCGTTGTTCGCGATCACTACTTCAATCTTGTTCGCATTCGGGCCGGAGAGCCAGGCGTCCATTTTGTCTTTCGCCTGCGCGGTATCCCACATGGCGGTATCCAGTTGCAGCTGCTGGGTCTTCAGACCTTTATCATTCAGCTCTTTGATAACGTAGGTGGTACGCGCTTCCGCATCCGGATGGCCCGGCTCGCCTTTCAGCAGGACGAACTGGATCTGACCGTCTTTATTCAGATCCCAGTTCGGGTTGGCTTTCCAGTGCTTGGCGATCAGATCGCCCTGAATAATCCCGGACTCTTTCGAATCGGTACCGACGTAATAAGCTTTGTCATAACTATCCAGCGCTTTGCGGGAAGGCTCTTTGTTGAAGAACACCACCGGAATATTCTGCCCGCGCGCTTTTTCAATCACCGTTCCCGCTGCCGCCGGGTCAACCAGGTTAATCGCCAGCGCCTTCACGCCTTTCGCCAACAGCACGTCAATCTGATCGTTTTGCTTCGACTGGTCGTTCTGCGAGTCATTCATCAGCAGCTGGACGTCAGGCGCGGATTTGCCATCTTTTTCAATCGCCTTACGCACCACCGACATAAAGTTGTCGTCATATTTATAAATCGTCACGCCGATACGGGTATCTGCTGCGTGTGCGGCGGCGCCAAATAACAGACCAGCCATTACAGCAGACAGGGTAAACACCTTCTTATTCATGGAATCTCCGGTTTTATTATGCAGGGTCATTATTGTGAAAAAGTGCGGGCGGGGTTTGTTGCATTAGTGTTACCGCACAACGCATTTCACGACGAAAATTCGGTCTTCCGTGTCGGGTAACGCTCCAGAAAGATACGGCTCTAAAACTCGTTTAACGCCTTGTTCCTACTTAAAAAAGTGAGGATAACCCATCACCTCGTGGTTCAGACTGGTAAACGCTGCCATCATAATCAGGCGAATGTTAATATACTGTGAATTTACTCACAAATTGAAAGCGGTTACATCCCATCACCGCTTCAGTTAGTGATCGGCCCCACAGTTTGCCGCTGGGCAACGGAATGACGGCGCACCAGCGTCGGCATAAAGCAGTGCGTTGCCTCGCGATCCAGCTTGCCGGCCGCCCCCAGCAGCGCCAGCTCGGTGGCCAGCTTTGCCATCGACATTACCGGATAGCGCACGGTAGTGAGTTGAGGATCGGTGTAACGGGAAATAGGAATATCATCAAAGCCAATCAACGACAGATGCTGCGGCACGACAATGCCGTTGTCCTTCAGGGTCGTCAGCGCGCCGGCCGCCATGCTGTCGTTATAGGCAAATATCGCGGTGAGACCGAGATTGCGCCCCAGCAGTTCGACCATCGCCGCCTCGCCGCCCTGCATATCCGGTGAGCCAGAACCGACCCAGCTGTCCGGGGCGATGATGCCCTGCTCCTGCAGCGCTTTGCTCCACCCTTCCCGGCGCATATCGTCATCTTCAATGCCGTGGTTTGAGGAGAGATAGCCGATGCGCTGGTGACCGTGATTGAGCAGCATGCGGGTGGCCATCAGCGCGCCGCTGACGTTGTCGAGCCCGACGCAGCGATGGGCAAAGCCTGGCACAATGCGGTTGATCAGCACCATTCCCGGGATATGTTGCATAAAGTCGCTCAGTTCATCATCGCTGAGCGCTTTCGAATGGACAATCAGCGCCGAGCAGCGCTGGCGGATCAGCACCTCGATGGCGTGGCGCTCTTTTTCCGCCTCGTGATAGCTGTTGCCGATCAGCACATACTTCTGATGCTGCTGGGCGACGGTATCCACCGCTTTCACCAGCGCGCCGAAGAAGGCGTCGGAGACGTCCATCACCACCACGCCGATGGTATCGCTCACCTGGGTGGCCAGCGCCTGGGCGTTGGCGTTGGGTCGGTAGCCCAGTTGGGTCACCGCTTTCATCACGGCGTCGCGCGTATCCGGACTCACCAGCGCGCTGTTGTTCAGCACCCGCGACACGGTGGCCACGGATACACCCGCCTGGCGGGCGACATCACGAATGGTGATCATACTCAGCGACCTTAAGAGAATTACAGCACGTCACATTCACCTCCTGTGCTCAGCAAGGAGGCTATTCTGGCAGCGACCCGCGGTCCGCTACGTGAGTGAGGTCACACGGCTGGAAACGTTTACATCCGTTTTGTTAATGATTGTGATCGAGATCGTTATCTGGATGTGTCTTTCAATGATGTGCCTGACGCACGCAGGGTTAACTGACGCCACAGCCATTCCACCGGCCCCTGGCGGAAGCGGCGCAGCCACAGCGATGAGACAAGGAGGTTAACGGCCCAGATGGGGGGAACAAAGGCCAGCAGCTGCAGACGATCGAAGCGCATAAACAGCCCGAGATGATAAAACAGGGTGGTGCAGATCAGGGTCTGCAACAGGTAGTTGGTCAGCGCCATGCGTCCGACGCAGGCGATAGCGCCCACCAGGCGGAAACGGCACAGCTGCGGCCAGTAGCCCCAGGCCAGCGAGGCATAGCCGATCGCCTGTAAGGGGGCGCTCAGTTCGCGCGGCGCCTGCAGCAAAAACGCGCACCAGCGATAGTCCCAGGCCAGATACCACTGGGCGAATATTGCCGGCAGATTTACCGCCATGCCGGCAACCACCAGCAGGGCACCCGTGCGCCGGTAGTGACGCAGACTGAACTGCCCTTTGAGCCAGCCGCTGCGCATTAGCGCCGCGCCCATCAGCATCATCCCCGCCAGCTGCCAGCCATACTGGGCGCCCAGCGCCAGCAGATTGTCCGATAGCATATCCGCCCGGTTGCTGACCGCCTCCATGCCGCCGTGCAGCTTCCAGTACTGCTCATACTGCAGGTTCGCCGCATCCGGCACCCAGGAGCGATTCGCCGCCGTCCCGGAGATGACTCCCAGCAGGACCAGCACCGCAATGCCGATGAGGTAGAGCACCACCCCGGTATTGAACAGCGATTTGACATGGTGCGCCTCACGCACCATGCGCCAGCTCACCAGCCCCACCAGGGCGTAGGCCAGCAGAATGTCGCCATCCCAGAAAAAAAGACCGTGAATGAAACCGAGCAGCGCCAGCAGCGTCAGCCGCGACTGGATCCAGCGCTTCCCTCGCGGGAGCAATAGCTGCAGACCGGCGCCAAACAGCAACGCGAACAGGGTGAGAAACTTCACCTGCGCCAGCAGGTCGAGGAGTGCCCACGTCCAGGCATCGCTGAGGGTCGCGCTTCCTGACCAGGCGGGATTGAGGTAAGCGGCCTTCGGCAAGCCGAAGGCGCTGATATTGAGAAGCAGGATACCGAGGATGGCGACGCCGCGGACAAAGTCCAGCGTGACATTTCTCTCCATGTACCCTGCTCCGTTTTAGTTGTGGTGACGTACTGCGCGCAGGAATTCCTGGCGGGTATTCTGGCTGGATTTAAACAGGCCGCCGAGAGAGGTGGTGGTGGTGGCGCTGGTCGCATCGCGAATGCCGCGCGCCTTCACGCAGTAATGCACCGCGTCAATGGATACCGCCACGTTGCTGGTGCCGAGCAGCGTCTGCAGCGCGATCAGGATCTGCTGGGTCAGACGCTCCTGGACCTGCGGACGCTGAGCGAAAAACTGCACGATGCGGTTGATTTTCGACAGGCCGATCACCGCATCTTTCGGGATATAGGCTACTGTCGCTTTACCATCGATGGTGACGAAATGGTGTTCGCAGGTGCTGGTCAGGGTGATATCGCGCACGGTAACCATTTCATCAACCTTCATTTTGTTTTCAATGACGGTGATTTTTGGGAAGCGGGAGTAATCCAGCCCGGAGAAGATCTCATCGACATACATTTTGGCGATGCGATGCGGGGTCTCCATCAGACTGTCATCACTCAGATCCAGATTCAGCAGTTGCATAATCTCGGTCATATGACCGGTAATCAAACGCTTGCGTGTTTCGTTATCAATTTCTTGTACTGGCGCACGCATCGGCGTCTCCAGCCCACGAGCGACCAGCGCTTCATGAACGAGGACGGCTTCTTTACTCAGTGATGACATTTGGGTTTCTCCTGCAGGTGTGGCGCTCTTTGCTTTTTCTGGGGGCAAAGTTTGTATTCATTGTGCGTGAGGTGGCGCACAGAATCCAGTAGCCGTAACGATAATTATTGAAATTGGCGCTGCCTTTTATTAGGGCCTGAAGCCGCGCCTCAGGCGCGGCGCCAAATCCTTATCGCCGAATCCGGAATGATCTAACCGCTGTACGCATCCATAAGCGCCATCGCTACACCGGCATGTTGGCTATAAGTTGCATTAATGATGCAGTAAGTTCTCAAAAGGAGAAAGTGAAAGTTACTCACCGGCTAATGAAATATCTGTATTATGAACGTTTACGCGCACCCCCCTTTCGAGGAGCCTTGCATGGAACTGCTTGAAGAGCATCGCTGTTTTGACGGTCGGCAACAACGCTGGCGTCATCACTCCCCTGTCCTGAACTGCGCCATGACGTTCAGCATTTTTTTACCGCCTGAGCGCGAAACGCCGCCGCCGGTACTGTACTGGCTGTCCGGGCTGACCTGTAACGACGAAAACTTTACCACCAAGGCGGGCGCCCAGCGCATTGCCGCTGAGCTGGGCATCGCGCTGGTGATGCCGGATACCAGCCCACGCGGTGATGAGGTCGCCAACGATGATGGATACGATCTGGGGCAAGGCGCCGGCTTCTACCTGAATGCCACCGAGGCGCCGTGGGCAGCGCACTATCGGATGTATGATTATCTGCGCGATGAACTGCCCGCGCTGATCCGTAGCGAGTTTAGCGTCGGCGAACGCTGCGCCATCAGCGGCCATTCGATGGGCGGTCACGGCGCGCTGGTAATGGCGCTCAAAAATCCGGGCCGCTACGCCAGCGTCTCCGCCTTCGCGCCGATCGTCAATCCCGGCCAGGTGCCGTGGGGCAAGAAAGCGTTTACCGCCTATCTGGGCGCGGATGAATCGACATGGCAGTCGTGGGACAGCTGCGTGCTGATGCAGGCCAGCCAGCCGGCTGACGCCGTGCCGACGCTGATCGACCAGGGCGATAACGATCCGTTCCTCGCCGGGCAATTACAGCCGGCCGTACTGGCGGAAACCGCCCGCCAGAAGGCCTGGCCGTTAACGCTGCGTATCCAGCCTGGCTACGACCACAGCTATTACTTCATTGCCTCGTTTATTGAAGACCATCTGCGCTTCCATGCGCAGCATCTCTTTGCCTAAACGCCACTGCGCCGCGAAGCAGCTTCGCGGCGCATGCTCAGGCCCGCAGGCCACGTTTTAGTGCCGACGATCAGAAGCGATAATCCACCGCCATAAAGTAGCGACGGCCCTCTTCGGTATAGCTGTAGTCGTCCCGGCTCAGATCTTTATCACCCACGTTCTGCACCCCGGAGCGCAGTTTCACGTTTTTGGTCACCTGCCATGCCGCGCCAACGTCAAACAGGGTGTAGCCGCCCGGCGTTTTGCCGGTGGCGCTTACCGCGCGTTGCTGGCCGGTATAGTTGGCCGTCACGTAGAAGGACCAGTCGTCCAGCGGTTTCCAGTCAAGCGTGCCGTTGGCGGTATGGAACGGCAGCGTCTGCAGCGGTTTGTCGGCGCCATTGCTCAGATCGCGGCCATCGTTGTAGGTGTAGTTCATCGTCAGCTTCCACTCATCGCCAAACGGGATCTTCACCTCCGTCTCCACCCCTTTGATGCGGGCTTTGTTGACGTTGAAATAGCGGAAGATCGGCACGCGCTTGCCGTTGACGGTTTTCCAGCCGACAAAGTTCGGGTAGCCCGGCGCTTCGCTGGCGCTGGAGGTGCGCAGAACATCGATCATATCGTCGACATTATTCTGGAAGGTGGTGATGCTGCCTTCAACATCCTGCAGCCAGCCCTCTTCCCCACGGTAGTAGAGACCGAGCTCGAAACTTTCACTGGTTTCCGGTTTCAGGTCCGGGTTACCGATGATGCTGCACGACCCGCGGCAGGAGTTGGTGGTCCAGTCGGGGTTAAGCTGCAGCAGCGACGGGGCTTTAAACGCCGTCGCCCAGCCGCCTTTGACGGTGACGGTATCGGTGGCGTTATACACCAGATAGGCGCGTGGGCTCCAGTGATCGCCATAGGTCTGATGGTCGTCCATACGAATGCCGGTGGTCAGCGCCAGCGGCTCGATGATGCGCCATTCGTCTTCGATAAACAGGGCGTACTGACTGGCGGAGGTCGACTGGCCGCCACTGCTCAGGTTGACCGGATCTTTGAGTTTATCGTGGCGCCATTCGCCGCCGAAGGTCACCAGCTGGTTAATCATGTCCAGCGGCAGGACATACTTGCCGTCGATGGCATTGCTTTCCGAGGTGATGGTCCCGTTCTGCCCCGGATTTTTGTTATCCACCTTTTCGCCGTAGAACTTGAGCTCGCTGTTGCCCATATCCCAGCGGCCATTATGGCTCAGGGAGTAGTTCTCACGCTCAAGGCGGTTGCGGTCAAGGGAATCGGAATCACGATCCTGACGGTCAAAGCCATAGCCCGCCGTAAAATCATGGTTTTCGCCCGGCGTCCAGGCGAATTCAACATTGCCATCGCGGCTGGTGAAGCCCTCGATGCGCGGCGTCTCGCCGGTGGCGCTGCTGGAAGACTGCGGATCGTCCTTGGCGCGTTTTGCCAGGCTGCCGTAGGCCTTCATCCCGAGCACGCCGTCGATCAGCGGACCGCTGGTGAAGAACTGGCCGTTCCAGGTATCGCCGCGGTCGCGGTGTTCCTGAATGGTGGTATCGGCGCTCAGCGTCCCGGTCCATTTCTGGCCGATTTTTTTGGTAATGATGTTGACCACGCCGCCGAGCGCATCGGAGCCGTAAAGGGAGGACATCGGGCCGCGCACCACCTCGATACGTTCGATGGCATCCACAGGGATCCAGTTCAGGTCGAAGTCATTGTGGCGGAAGACGGCGTTGCGGGAGTTGACGCGTTTCCCGTCGACGAGGATCAGGGTATAGCTGCTGCTCAGACCGCGAATGCTGACGCCCTTGCGGTTATCTCCTTCGTTAGTGAGCTGGACCCCAGGGACATCGCGCAGTACGTCTTTCAGGTTCTGGACGGGCTTACGTTGTAAATCCTGCTGGGTGATGACGCTGATGCTCGCCGGCGCGTCTTTGACGCTCTGTTCAGTCGCCGAGGCGGTCACCACCAGCGTTTCTTCATTTACATCGGCGAGAGCCGGAAACGCCAATGATACGACGGACGCAGACAATCCCGCCCGGATAAAAGGGTTTAACCTGAACATTCCAAATCTCCATGAGGTGTACAACCAAACAAACAAAAAGGTGCTGCTCACACGCGCTGGCGGCCTGTCGCTCTGTCGGCGACATGCTCGCGCTGTTTTCTCGTCGATGTGGCTGGTCGCCCGATGTCAGTCTGACCCAATGGCAGAGACGGGGAGTGGCTTCATCCGTAATGGGCGAAAATGATAAAGATAATGATTACGATTATCAATATAATTATGAAGAATTGTGTCAAGCTGTAACCGTGCGGACATAAAAAAAGCCCTCTTTTCAGAGGGCTTTTATCGCACAATTGCGAAGATTAACGCTTAAAGCGGTCCGGGAAGGTCATTTCGCTGTAGCGAACAAAGCGGGTGCCTTTCGCCAGCTTGTAACCAAACCAGATGACGAGGAACAGCGGAATACCGATGTAGGTCGCCGCCACGCCGCCCCAGTCAATGGTGTCCTTGAGGAACGCTTCGTAGTTCTGTCCGAGGGTGATGATCAGGCACAGCACGAAGGCGAAGATCGGCCCCAGCGGGAAGAACCCGGAACGATACGGCAGATTATTAATATCGTTACCCTGCATGACGTAGCCGCGACGGAAACGATAGTGGCTGATCGCAATACCCAGCCAGGCGATAAAGCCGGTCATCCCGGAGGTGTTCAGCAGCCACAGGTACACCGTCTGGTTGCCGAACATGGACGTCAGGAAGCACAGCGCCGCGATAACAGTGGTCGCGTACAGCGCGTTGCGCGGCACGCCGCCACGCGACAGCTTCGAGAAAATACGCGGCGCTTTGCCGTCGCAGGCCAGGGTGTACAGCATACGCGTGGAAGCGTACATCCCGGAGTTACCGGCCGACAGAACGGCAGTCAGGATAACCGCGTTCATGATCGCCGCCGCCGACAGCAGACCAGCATGCTGGAAGACCAGCGTGAACGGGCTGACGGAGATATCCTTCACGTCGTTGCGCAGCAGGCTCGGGTCGGTGTACGGAATGATCAGGCTGATAATCAGAATGGCGAAAACGTAGAACAGCAGGATACGCCAGAAGACCTGGCGCACCGCGCGCGGGATGTTCTTCTCCGGATCCTCAGACTCACCGGCCGCGATGCCGATAAGCTCAGTGCCCTGGAAGGAGAAGCCGACAATCATCGCCACGCCGATCATCGCCGAGAAACCACCGGCGAATGGCGCATCCGCGATCCCCCAGTTGCTCCAGCCAGTGGGCTGCGACCCTTTGAAGATGCCGACAATCATCATCACGCCGACAATAATAAAGATAATGACGGTGGCGACTTTGATCAGCGAGAACCAGTATTCCGCCTCGCCAAAGCCGCGCACCGAGATCCAGTTCAGCAGGAACATAATGCCAAGGAACAAGGCGCTCCAGATCCAGCCCGGGGTATCAGGGAACCAGTAGCTCATCACCAGTTGCGAAGCCACGAGGTCAACGGCGATCGTCACCGCCCAGTTGTACCAGTAGTTCCAGCCCAGCGCGAAGCCGAAGCCTTCTTCAACATAATTCTGGCCGTAGGTGGCGAAGGAACCGGACACCGGCATAAACGCCGCCAGCTCGCCCAGGCTGGTCATCAGGAAATAGACCATCAAACCGATCAGAATATAAGACAGCAGCGCCCCGCCGGGACCTGCTTGCGAAATGGTTGCGCCAGAGGCAACAAAAAGACCCGTACCGATGGAACCGCCAATGGCGATCATGGTCAAGTGGCGCGCCTTCAGTTCACGACGTAGCGTGGGCGCTTCTGTGGTTTTAGTTTCCGAAACCATGTGATAATGCTATCCATCCAAAAAATGAGGCGCGATTGTAGCAGACGATCGGGGTTCCATCCGGTACAAATGCAAAGTTATAAGAGAGCTTCATGATCGCCCGCAAATTATTAGTAAAGCACTAACCTGCGGAATTGCCAGCGAATTCCCCCCGTAATGAGGCGTAAAAACCGGGTGCTACACCTGGCAATATTGCAGAAAACGTTGTAATGCTTTGGAAATATGCTTCTGCCGATGATGGATCCGCCACAGCGTGCGCGTCAGCCGGGGCAATGGCACTTTCAGCTCCGCCAGCGTGCCCGAGGCCAGCTGTTCAGCAATCACCCGGCGCGATAAACAGCTGATGCCCAGGCCATGCCGGACGGCGTGCTTGATCGCCTCCGAATTGCCCAGCTCCATGCCCATATGAAACGCCGGCAGATGCGACAGCAGTACATAATCGACAATCTCCCGGGTACCGGACCCATGCTCGCGCAGGATCCACGGCGCCTCAGCCAGTTGCTGCAGGGTCACCTCCCCCGCCAGCAGCGGCGAATCAGGCGCAGCAAACACCACCAGCTCATCTTCCAGCCACGGCTCGGCAATGATGTCGGCGGCATGGCACGGCCCCTCAATCAGACCGAAATCCACCCGCAGGTCGGCGACGGCGTTGATCACATCCAGGCTGTTGCCGACGCTCAATTCCACCGGCAGTTCCGGGAAGTCATGGCGATAACGGGCGATGATCTCCGGCATAATATAGTTGCCGATGGTGCTGCTGGCGTAGACCCGGATCGCCCCGTTATCGCCGCGAAACAGCTGTTCGATCTCCAGCGCCCGCTCCAGCAGCGCCAGCGCACGCGGGTACAGCAGCCGTCCGTGCTCATTCACCACCAGTCGTTTACCGACGCGGTCAAACAGCTGCACGCCGAGCTGCCCTTCCAGATCGGTCAGCGCGGCGCTGACCGCAGATTGCGAAAGCGCCAGCATCTGTGACGCCTGAGTGGTTGACCCACTCTTATGGACTTCGGCGAACACTTCCAGCTGCCGCAGCGTAATATGCATAACCCACCCGTTTAGTAATCCAACCTGAATAACCTTCCTTACTATGGTGACACAAATCGAGGCGGCTGAAGGAAGGAAAATCCGCTTATGTCACAAAATCATCGTCTTGCCGGAAAACCACCCCGCTTTCGCCGCATCGCTCCCCTGCCCACTTGTCAGCGACGATGCGGTCCTTAACCACTTATTACGATTGATTATAAACATATAATCAATTTTATATTTAACCGCGCGCGGCGTAACCTTTAGGCAGACAAAGGAGAAGGTTATGACAGCACTCACTTTACCCACCAAACATCGTTCCCTGTGGCATTTTGTCCCAGGCCTGGCGCTGACCGCCGCGCTGACCGGCGCCGCCCTGTGGGCCGGGAGTTTCCCGGCCATCGCCGGCGCAGGCTTTAGCGCCCTGACCCTCGCTATCCTGTTCGGGATGGTCGTCGGCAACACGGTCTACCCGAAAATCTGGCAGCCCTGCGACGGCGGGGTGATCTTCGCCAAGCAGCACCTGCTGCGCCTGGGGATCATCCTCTACGGCTTCCGCCTGACGTTCGCCCAGATTGCCGACGTCGGCGTGAGCGGTATTTTGATTGACGTTCTGACGCTCTCCAGTACCTTTTTCATCGCCTGCTTCCTTGGCCAGAAAGTGTTTGGTCTCGACAAACACACCAGCTGGCTGATCGGCGCCGGCAGCAGCATCTGCGGCGCGGCGGCTGTGCTCGCCACCGAGCCGGTGGTCAAAGCCGAAGCCAGTAAAGTGACGGTCGCCGTCGCCACGGTGGTTATCTTCGGTACCATCGCCATCTTCCTCTACCCGGCGATGTACCCGCTGCTGGCGCACTGGTTTACTCCGGAGACCTACGGGATCTATATGGGTTCCACCATGCATGAAGTGGCGCAGGTGGTTGCCGCCGGCCATGCGGTCAGCCCGGACGCCGAGAACGCGGCGGTTATCGCCAAAATGCTGCGCGTCATGATGCTGGCTCCGTTCCTGCTGTTCCTGGCGGCGCGTGTTAAACAGCTGACCCCGGCAGGCAACGGCGAGAAAAGCAAAATCACCATTCCGTGGTTCGCGATTATGTTCATCCTGGTGGCGGTGTTTAACTCCTTCCATCTGCTGCCGAAAGCCGTGGTGGATATGCTGGTGACGCTGGATACCGTTCTGCTGGCGATGGCAATGGCCGCCCTCGGGGTCACCACTCACGTCAGCGCGCTGAAAAAAGCCGGGGCGAAACCGCTGCTGATGGCGCTGATGCTGTTCGTCTGGTTGATTGTCGGCGGCGGGGTCATTAACGTCGCTATCCACAGCCTGATGGCATAAAGCACTACATCTTTCTCCAGTTAAGCCGCTATCATTACCCACCCCCCAGCGGCTTTAACTGGAGTTTTTTTATGAAATACGTAGGAGCGCACGTGAGCGCCTCAGGTGGACTGGCCAATGCCGCCATTCGCGCCGCCGAAATCGAAGCAACCGCCTTCGCCCTCTTCACCAAAAACCAGCGCCAGTGGCGCGCCGCGCCGCTCAGCGACGAAACCATCGCCGAATTCAAAGCCGCCTGCGAAAAGTATCACTTTGGCCCCGGGCAGATCCTGCCGCACGACAGCTACCTGATTAACCTCGGCCACCCGGTGGAAGAGGCGCTGGAAAAATCCCGTGATGCCTTCATTGATGAGATGACCCGCTGCCAGCAGCTGGGGCTGACGCTGCTCAACTTCCACCCCGGCAGTCATCTGCAGCAGATCCCGGAGGAGGCGTGCCTGGCGCGCATCGCCGAATCGATCAATATCGCGCTGGCGAAGACCGAAGGCGTCACCGCGGTGATCGAAAACACCGCCGGCCAGGGCAGCAACCTCGGCTTTAAGTTCGAGCACCTCGCGGCGATTATCGACGGCGTGGAAGATAAATCCCGCGTCGGCGTCTGCATCGATACCTGCCACGCGTTCGCCGCCGGCTATGACCTGCGCAGCGCCGAAGCCTGCGAGAAGACCTTTGCCGACTTCGAGCGTATCGTCGGCTTCCAGTATCTGCGCGGCATGCACCTGAATGATGCCAAGAGTACGTTTGGCAGCCGCGTTGACCGTCACCATAGCCTTGGCGAAGGCAACATTGGCCACGACTGCTTCCGCTGGATCATGCAGGACAGCCGCTTCGACGGCATTCCACTGATTCTGGAAACCATCAACCCGGATATCTGGGCGGAAGAGATTGCCTGGCTGCGGGCGCAGCAGATCGCCGAAGTGGCGTAAAACAGAGACAAAAAAAGGGCCGAACAATCGGCCCTTTTTTATTACGGTAAGATTATGCCGCTTTTTCGACGTCCACTACCTGCGCTTCCGGGCGTTTCAGCACCGCGTAGGAGAGGCCCGCCACCAGCGTCCCGGCAACAATCGCCAGCAGGTAGCCCAGCACCGGCGTAATCGCTCCCGGGATCAGCAGGACAAACAGACCGCCGTGCGGCGCCATCAGTTTTGCGCCAATCGCCATCGAGATAGCGCCGGTTACCGCGCCGCCGACGATGCAGCAAGGCAGCACGCGCATCGGGTCACGGGCGGCAAAAGGAATCGCCCCTTCAGAGATAAAGCACAGGCCGAGAACCAGCGCGGCTTTCCCCCCTTCACGCTGCCCTTTGTCGAACTTATTGCGGGCAACCAGCGTCGCGATACCCATCGCCAGCGGAGGCACCATACCGGCCGCCATGATCGCCGCCATCGGCGCGTAGGTCTGGGTACTCAGCAGGCCCACGCCAAAGGCATAAGCCGCTTTATTCACTGGCCCGCCCATGTCGGTACACATCATCGCGCCGAGGATTGCGCCTAACAGAACCGCGTTCGCGGTGCCCATGGTTTGCAGCCAGTGGGTCAGCCAGGCGAGAATACCGGCTACCGGTTTACCGATCAGGTAGATCATCGCCAGACCCACGATCAGGCTGGATACCAGCGGAATGATCAGGATTGGCTTCAACGCTTCCATACTCTGCGGCAGTTTCAGCTTCGTGCTGATGGCTTTCGCCACGTAACCGGCAAGGAAACCAGCGATGATCCCGCCGATAAAGCCGGAGCCGCCGCTGACCGCCAGCATACCGCCGATAAGACCCGGGGTCAGGCCCGGACGGTCGGCAATGGAGAAGGCGATAAAGCCTGCCAGCACCGGTACCATCAGCGCGAAGGCCGAGCCGCCGCCGATCTGCATCAGCGCCGCCGCCAGGGTGTCTTTCACTTCAAACGCTTTGATCCCGAAGGCAAAGGAGAGCGCAATACACAGGCCCCCGGCCACCACCATCGGCAGCATGTAGGAGACGCCGGTCAGCAGGTGGCGGTAGGCGCCCGCCGACTCTTTTTTCCCTTCGCCAGCAGCCTGAGGTTTACCGGACGGCTGGTACGGTTTGGCTTCGGCCACCGCTTTATCCAGCTCCTGGGCGGTTTTCTTCAGCGCCAGACCGGTGGTGGTGCGATACATTGGCTTACCGGCGAATTTCGCCAGGTCCACCTCGATATCGGCAGCGACGATCACCAGATCCGCCTCGGCCACCTCTTCCGGGGTGATGGCATTGCCAGCCCCGACGGAGCCGCGGGTTTCCACCTTCACCCACCAGCCGCGTTTTTTGGCTTCGGTTTCGATGGCTTCTGCCGCCATAAAGGTATGAGCAACGCCGGTCGGGCAGGCCGTGACCGCGACAATACGTTTCGGTCCGCCGGTAGCCGCCGGGACTGCCGCAGCGGCAGGGGCCGCGTACGGCGTTGCGTGACCTTTGGCTTCGCTGAGGAACAGCTCCGGGTGCGCCACGGCGCGATTAATATCGCCGAGGTAGACCTGTTTGCCGTTCAGCGCGCTGTCGGTGGGCAGCGCCGCGCCCAGCACAATCACCAGTTCGGCGTCGTTCGGGTTATCAATCAGTTCAAGGTGCGCTTTAGGCGCTGCCGCTCCCAGCAGGGTTTTCGCCATATAGGCGCGCGCCTGTCCGAGTCCGGCATCAATAATCAGCAGCGTTTTCATTATGCCTCTCCTGCTGTCAATTAAAGGGTTGTAAGTCGACGCGCGCCATCATCGCGGCCAACTGGGTACGGTCGGTAATACCCACGTTGCTCTGGCTGACGGCCAGGGCAGCGACGGCAGTCGCCAGGCGCAGGGTATGCTCGCTGGATTCACGCATCAGCAGGCCGTAAATCAGGCCGCCAACCATCGAATCGCCGGCGCCGACGGTGCTGACCACTTCCACTGAAGGCGGTTTGGCAATCCACTCACCGGAGGCGTTCACCCACAGCGCGCCCTCTTCACCCAGGGAAATCACCACGTGGGCGATACCCTGCTCGCGCAGCGCATGGGCGGCTTCGATAACATCTTTCATCTCCGGCAGCTTACGCCCGGCCCAGATTTCCAGCTCGCGACGGTTCGGTTTCACCAGCCATGGCGCCGCTTTCAGTCCGGCAACCAGCGCTTCGCGGCTGCTGTCGAAAATAATGCATGGGCACTGGCTGCGCAGACGGGTCATCCAGTCGGTGAAGGCCTCCGGGCTGACGCCGGACGGCAGGCTGCCGCTGACGCAGACCATATCGAACTGCCCGAGCCAGCTCAGGGAGTCGTTGACGAAGCGTTCCCAGTCGCCCGGGGTGACTTCAAAGCCGGAGAAGTTGAAATCCGTCACTTCGCCATCTTTTTCCGTCAGCTTAACGTTGATGCGGGTCCGGCCCTGCACCACCTGGAAACGGTTGGCGATCCCCAGCTCGCTGAACAGCTGCTGAAAGCCATCCTGGTTGTCTTTGCCCAGGAAGCCGCCGACGGTGACGTCAATACCGAGATCTTTCAGCACTTTCGCCACGTTGATGCCTTTCCCGGCGGCATGCAGACCGGTGGTGCGCACCAGGTTCACTTCACCGCGTTCAATCTCCGGGGTGAACCCCACCAGATCGTACGCCGGGTTTAACGTAATCGTTGCTACACGTCTGCTCATTTATGCGCCCTCCCCAAGGCCTGCGGCGATCGCTTCGCCAATCGCATCCAGCGCTTGTTGCGCATCCTCACCCTGCGCGGTGAAACGCAGACGGTGGCCTTTTTTCACACCCAGCGCCACGACCTTCATCAGGCTGCGACCGTTGGCCGGCTTGCCGGAACCGTCGAGGTTGGTGACGGTGATGTCGCTGGAGAATTGTTTAATCGTATTGACCAGCATGGTGCCCGGTCGGGCATGCAGGCCATGCTCATTGCGCACCACGAATTCGGCGCTCAGCACATCTTCCGCAATGGCATCGTCGCTGGTCAGCAGCGCCAGCACGGTGGCGGCGTCAGCTTTCAGCAAACGGTCAGCTTTCTTGTCCAGCAACAGCTTGCTCAGGCGGTTCAGCACCGCAGTCGGCTGCTCATCGGCCATCGCCACCGTGACCAGCAGAGAAACCGGCTGGTCGTCGCGGGTAAAGGCATTAGCCGCGCGGCTGACTGCCACGGCGCTGCGCAGATTGCCTTCCGCACTGTCGTTCAGCCAGACGCCCTGACCGAGGTTCAGCGGCGTATCGTTGATAGCGTGGCTTACGAATGCCGTGTCAGCGGCACCCACTTCTTTCAGTCGCGCCGCGTTCAGCGCCTGCAGGGTCAGCAGATCGCTGGCCGCCACGTCGAGGCTGAGGGTCTCGTTGTCCAGCTTCAGCGCTTCGCTCTGTTTTTCACCCATCAGCAGCGCACGCAGCTCTTCCGCGGTGGTGGCGGACTGCAGCTGCGCGGCTACCGCGTCATCGCTTAGCACATGGGTCAGCTGACGCAGCAGGCCGAGGTGTTCATCTGAGCTGGCGGCAATACCGATCGCCACATAGGCGGTCTGCCCTTCGCCCCAGGTGACGCCCTGCGGGAACTGAAATACCTGGACGCCGGTCTTCAGCACCTGGTCACGGGTGTCCGTCGTGCCGTGCGGGATCGCAATCCCGTTGCCGAGGAAGGTCGAGGTCTGCTGCTCGCGAGCCAGCATACCGTTCACGTAGCCATCAGCCACGTTGCCGGCGCTGACCAGCGCGGCGGCGACCTGCCGGATGGCCTCTTCTTTATTACCGGCCTGCTGGCCGGGATGAATATCCTGCACAGATAACTGGAACATGGTTCTCCTCTCCTGCTGAATTGAATCGTTTCAGCTAACTTGAGAAAAAAGGCGCCATCTGACGGGGAACGGATTGTCGAATGACGCTGAAACGTTTCAAGAATTTTGTACCTTTCTTGCTCAACGCGCAAGGTACGTCAGCGACTTGATTGCAGAACTTAGAGGTACTGCACACTTTTGCTGAAGCCTTTGCTATCGACCACCGCAAATGTCAGCTTTTTGCTGAACCTTATATTTTGAAACGCCTTTTTAATTATTCGTGCCATACTACTGTTCATTTTCAGCCAGCAGGCGTAAACTCCGCGCCGTCTCCTGAAACTACAGAAAACCGAACATGCAAAACCGTAGCGCCGCTCTTCCCCGACGCGGGTTCGATGTAACCTCTTCCGCATTCTTAATCGTCGCCTTTCTGACAGGCATTGCCGGGGCGTTGCAAACCCCAACCCTGAGCCTCTTTTTGACCAACGAAGTGCACGTCCGCCCGGCGATGGTCGGCTTCTTTTTTACCGGTAGCGCCGTCATTGGCATTCTGGTCAGCCAGTTTCTCGCCGGCCGCTCCGACCGCCGGGGCGATCGCAAACAGCTGATTGTCGTCTGCTGCCTGCTGGGGGTGCTGGCCTGCCTGCTGTTTGCCTGGAACCGGAACTACTTCATTTTGCTGTTTATCGGCGTCTTCCTCAGTAGCTTTGGCTCGACCGCCAACCCGCAGATGTTCGCCCTCGCGCGCGAGCACGCCGACAAGACCGGTCGCGAAGCGGTGATGTTCAGCTCCATTTTGCGCGCCCAGGTCTCCCTGGCATGGGTGATTGGTCCCCCGCTGGCCTACGCCCTGGCGATGGGGTTTGGTTTTACCGCAATGTATCTCAGCGCTGCGGCGGCGTTTATCGTCTGCGGGATCATGGTCTGGCTGTTCTTACCCAGCATGCATAAAGCGGCGGCGGTGGCGATGGGCCGGCTGGAAGCCCCGCGCACGCACCGCCGCGATGCGCTGCTGCTGTTTAGCATCTGCACGCTGATGTGGGGCACCAACAGCCTGTACATCATTAATATGCCGCTGTTTATCATTAATGAGCTGCATCTGCCGGAGAAGCTGGCCGGGCTGATGATGGGCACCGCGGCCGGACTGGAAATTCCTACCATGCTGATTGCCGGTTATTATGCCCGGCGCTTTGGTAAACGCTTTCTGATGCGCCTTTCGGCAGTGGCCGGTGTGTTGTTTTACGTGGGCATGTTGACGGTGCATACGCCGGCGCTGCTGCTGGCGATGCAGGTGCTGAACGCCGTCTATATCGGGATCCTCGCCGGGATCGGCATGCTCTATTTCCAGGATCTGATGCCGGGGCAAGCGGGCGCGGCCACTACCCTCTACACCAATACCACCCGCGTCGGCTGGATCATCGCCGGTTCACTGGCGGGGGTAATAGCGGAGATCTGGAGCTATCACGCGGTGTTCTGGATAGCGCTGGTCATGGGTATCACCGCTCAGGTCTGCCTGTGGCGGATCAGGGACGTGTAGGCAAGACGGCCCGGCCTCGACGGGCCATCCTGATTAATGATCCAGATAGAGATAATGCAGCCAGCTGGTCATTCGTAGCAGGACTTTGCGCATAATCGACACATGGGCAAAATAATCGGTATAAACCGCCGCCTGCGCACTGACCCCGTCCGGTAAATGTTCCACTTCCGGGTGGGGATCGAGGTCGATCAGCACATAGATGCCCTCTTTTCCTGCCCCGGCGCTCAGCCCCTGCAGCGCACCGCTGGCCTGATAGCTGCCATCCGGGATCGCCGGCAGCACCCGCGATACCTTACCGCTATAGACGCTGCCCGGCAGACCATTAAACACCACCTCCGCGCTATCCCCGGCCGTCAGACGCAGAACCGAGTTCTGGCGGAATACCGCCACCACCTGGCGCTTTTGCTGGGGAATAAACACCAGCACCGGCTTGAAGGGCAGACGTACCGCGGTCATCCCCGGCCGCGCCAATAGCTGGGTAACGTAGCCATCGCTCGGCGCACGAACCACGGTTTGCGCCAGATTATACTCCGCCTCGAGGATCTGCGATTTCAGACTGGCAATGTTGGCATCAAGCCCGTTATAGCGGCCAGACACCTGCTCTCTGGCGTTTTGTAATTGCGCTTTCGCCGCCTGCAATACCGCCGTCTGGATCTGCACCTGCTGCCTGGCGTGAGTCACATCCTGTTCCGAGAAAGGATTGACCGGCATGGCCGCTCCCTGGGCATAGCGCTGGTAGTCGCGGGTAACGCGATCGTACTCGGCCTGCGCCTGCTGCACTCTGGCGCTGGCATCGTCGATAGTCGCCTGCTTCGCCCGCAGCGTCGCCTCTTCGACCGCCAGATCGGCTTTCAGCTTGTTCAGCCGCGCGCGGTAGCGGGTGTCATCGATGCGGAACAGCAATTCGCCCTTCTTCATTAACACGTTGGTTTTAGTCGTGACCTCAACCACCTCGCCTGAGACCTGAGGCACCATAGGAATAGAAACGACAATTTTTTGCGCCCGCAGCGTATAGGGATGGTTATAGTTCATCGTTAATATTAACGCGCCTACGACCACTATTCCGCCTAATATGGCAGTGGGTATTGTCCATTTATTTACTGGAATGCGAAATATCTTAAAAACGCCCCAGGCGATGGCGACATAGCAAAGGATAATTAACAGATCCATATTATTTATCTTTATTCCCCGCTGACGCCTGCTGGCTGTTTTTTAACGCCGCTTCGAGTAATGCGATACGTTGCTCCAGTTCCTTGCGTTGCAGACTATCCTCGGTCTGCGAAGCCATCCCCCACCCGCGGTCAGGGCGGTACAAGGTGGCCCAGATCCACAGAAAAGGCCAGATAGCATGCAGGGTAAACAGGCTTATCCAGCCCGCCACATGAATCGCGTCCTGATGGGGGTGCTGCCGTTTTTGCGCGATATGATAGGGAATATCGTGGATAATAATCACTCCATAAAATAATATGAGAAAAACCAGTATTAATACAAACAAAGCAAAATAATTAAGCAGCATGGTGCATATACACTCAGTAAGCCAGCGGGAAGATCGTTATTTTTAATGACGTCGAGGACCACAAAAGAAGCGATAAAACGCACAATTTTCCTTAAATAACGGACTGTTCAACGCAAAGGCCATCATACGTTTAGCGGATCAATAAATCACATGGCAATTCCGCCAAACTGGTATATCATTTTTGATATACCACAGATATCAGGCAGCGATAAGATGTTGAAAGACTTTAAAATGGATGAGCTGAGAATCATCAGCGCCATCGCCGAAACCGCCAGCGTCAGCCGGGCGGCCCAGCGCCTGAATATGCCCCAGTCTAACGTCTCACGGACACTGACCAGCGTGGAGCGGAAAGTCGGTCTGGCCATTTTCCTGCGCGCCGCCAGAGAGCTGGTGCGCACCGAGTTCGGCGAGCAGTTTATTCACGCCAGCCGCGCCGTCCTTGAGCAACATGAGCAGCTTATCAACCTCGCCGACCGTTATAAGAACACGCTGCAGGGCGTGGTCACCCTTGGGGCGCCCATTGGCATCCACCAGTTTCTCGGGCGCTATATTCTGCCGGCACTGAGAAAAACCCTGCCAGAGCTACAGATCAATCTGGTCACCCGCAACGCCAGCGAGCGGGAACAGAAATACGGCGCCATTTTTAATAGCGACTGCGATCTGCTGATAAGCCCCTTTAAGCCACAGAATGAAAATCTCATCGCCCGCCCCTTTACCCGCTTTCGCACCGGCGTCTTCGCCTCTCCGGACTATCTGGCGCAACATCCTATCGCCGAGCCGGAGGCGCTGGTGGATCATGAGTGCATTACCCTGCGCATGCTGGGCGGCAGCGACAATATCTGGACCTTCAAAAGCAAAAACGGCGAACCGCTTAATCTCACGGTAAAGGGGGGATTCGTTTGCGATAACACACTACCGGCGGTGGAGCTGGCGAAGCTGGGGATGGGGATCGTCTATGCGCCCTACTATTCACTCGCCACCGAGCTGGCGGCGGGACAGCTGGTTCCCTGTCTGAAAAAGGAGCGCTGTATCGACCTGCAGGCCTGGCTTATCTTCCAGCGGCGGGACATTCTCCCCCTGCGCGTACAGGCGCTACTCGACGGCCTCAGCGCCCATATCAAAAACCTGTCTCATCTGCTGCTTTAAGCTCAGGGCGCGGTGGCCAGCTCAAGATCCAGCAGCCAGGTGATGGCGTCATCGCGGTGGGTGAAGCACATCTCGGGCGAGGGCTGCAGGCTGGCGCACACCTTCGGGCGCAGAGGGGAGCCGAAAATCAGGCACAAGTTGTGCTCGGAAAGCTGAATACAGCGGGTATTGGCGGGCTTGCCCTGCGGCATTCCGGGTATTGGCGATGATATAGAGGGAGCGATGCAACATGCGCCACAATCGGTACGACATTCCACAACCCAGCTCCCAAACGCTCATTTTGTGCCACAGCCTAAACGTTTTGCCAGAAGATAGCAAAACTCGCGAATTCCGCTTGCCTGAAGGCGCGGGCGCGAGTAGTTTTACGCGATATTTTTGACTCGTTAAGTGACAGGATTACTGCAATGCCAAGAGCGAATGAAATTAAAAAAGGTATGGTGCTGAATTACAACGGCAAGCTGCTGATTGTGAAAAATATTGATATTCAGTCACCCAGCGCCCGTGGTGCTGCGACACTGTATAAAATGCGCTTCTCCGATGTGCGTACCGGCCTGAAAGTGGAAGAGCGCTTCAAAGGTGACGATATCGTCGATACCGTGACCCTGACCCGTCGTTTCGTTGACTTCTCCTATGTCGATGGCAACGAATACGTGTTCATGGATAAAGAAGACTATACCCCTTACACCTTTACCAAAGAGCAGATCGAAGAAGAGCTGCAGTTTATTCCGGAAGGCGGGATGCCGGATATGCAGGTGCTGACCTGGGACGGCCAACTGCTGGCCCTGGAGCTGCCGCAGACCGTTGACCTGGAAATTATCGAAACCGCGCCGGGTATTAAAGGGGCATCCGCCAGCTCCCGCACCAAGCCAGCCACCATGAGCACCGGCCTGGTGATTCAGGTGCCGGAATACCTGACCACCGGTGAGAAAATCCGCATTCATATCGAAGAGTGCCGCTATATGGGCCGCGCGGATTAATCCTCTGTGACGCCCCGACAGTAAAAAGGGACAGCCGCTGG
>NZ_KV792982.1:1131-1315 GCF_001808325.1 Klebsiella sp. HMSC16C06 | reverse complement strand
TGGCTGGGGTACGAGGATTCGAACCTCGGAATGCCGGAATCAGAATCCGGTGCCTTACCGCTTGGCGATACCCCAATTGTCTGTTGCGCTTTACCGTAACTACCCCGGTTGAGGGCAACAGTGCGTTCACTGCTGAACGACTTTTTAATTTGGCTGGGGTACGAGGATTCGAACCTCGGAATGC
>NZ_KV792982.1:0-131 GCF_001808325.1 Klebsiella sp. HMSC16C06 | reverse complement strand
GTGATGTGCTCTAACCAGCTGAGCTACGTAGCCAAATTGTCTTACTGTTTCTTCGATGGCTGGGGTACCTGGATTCGAACCAGGGAATGCCGGTATCAAAAACCGGTGCCTTACCGCTTGGCGATACCCCA
>NZ_KV792981.1:0-26132 GCF_001808325.1 Klebsiella sp. HMSC16C06 | reverse complement strand
TTGTTACCCTGATCCACCCGATCGCGATGGACGACGGTCTGCGTTTCGCAATCCGTGAAGGCGGCCGTACCGTTGGCGCGGGCGTTGTAGCTAAAGTTCTGGGCTAATTCGTTAGCTTCGAATAAAAAGGGCGCTTCGGCGCCCTTTTTGCTGCGCGCAGTTCCGCGAAATAACGTGTACAACACACCATTCATAACGTGCGCTGCGGCGGATAATGCGCAAATGGTCTATTGTAATCATAACTATTCTCATTTAATATTTGTGCATAAATTGAACGGGAGTTTATATGTACGTTTGTTTGTGCAATGGCGTTAGCGATAAAAAAATTCGCCAGGTTGTTCGCCAGTTTCAACCGCAATCTTTTCAGCAATTACGTAAGTTTGTTCCCGTTGGAAATCAATGCGGTAAGTGTGTTCGAGCTGCACGTGAAGTGATGGAAGATGAATTAACCACCATGCCGGAATTCAAAGAAATCGCCTGAAGTCCGCGCTTCTCTTTTGACATCCCTATAGGCCGGACTACGCTTCAATAAGTGGAAGCGGAGGGACTATATAATGAAAGGTGATGTCAAAATCATAAGTTATCTCAATAAATTATTGGGAAATGAGCTGGTCGCAATCAATCAGTACTTTCTCCATGCGAGAATGTTCAAAAACTGGGGTCTGATGCGCCTCAACGATATTGAGTACCACGAATCAATTGATGAAATGAAGCACGCCGATAAGTACATCGAGCGTATTCTTTTCCTCGAAGGCATTCCTAATCTGCAGGATCTCGGCAAACTTGGCATCGGTGAAGATGTGGAAGAGATGCTGCAGTCAGATTTACGCCTGGAGCTGGAAGGCGCGCAAAACCTGCGTGAAGCGATCGCCTATGCCGACAGCGTACATGACTATGTCAGCCGCGATATGATGATTGAGATCCTGGCGGATGAAGAAGGCCATATCGACTGGCTGGAAACCGAACTCGATCTCATTGGCAAAATTGGCCTGCAAAATTACCTGCAGTCGCAGATCAAAGTGTCAGATTAGCCAGCGTTTGCCACCCGCACCAGAAACCTGCTGCCGCCAGAAATGGCCCAAATGGCAGCGGGTTATTCTTTTCCCATTTTCTGTTGCCGCCGCACCTGGCGGACAGTCCCAATATCACCCACGCCATGCTGGCGAGCAATGACGCTACCAGCACCAGCTGCGGCAGCATTCGCCAGCCATGCCAGGCCCCAAGGGCGGCGAGATATTTTATATCGCCATAGCCTAATCCTTCATGCCCACGGACCCTGCGGTATAGCCAATAAAGGGCGGCAAACGAGAGATAGCCGGCTAGTGCTCCCCAGACAGCCTCGTTGAGCTGATGCGGCGCCAGACAGAGATAAAAAAGCAAGCCGCTCCATAGCAGGGGACAGGTGAAACGGTCTGGCAGCAAGCCGTAACGGAGGTCCTGCTGACACAATGCTAGCGTCAATCCGCTATAGCACAGTAAGAAGGGGAGGGCGGCGAGCATAGGTTACCCCGTGATGAGCAATGAACATGGCCTCACTATGCTTATCGGCTCGGCGCAGGGCAAAATGCAATTTTCGAGAGTGGATGGCGCTTTGCGGATTTATTGGCAGCGTTACGGCGCTTGCACAGCGCACTATCGTGAAGACGCGCAAATCCCGGTGATGATTTTCTAAACAGCGCTTGCGTCGTGCCAGAATTTGCGTATAATGCGCGGGCCTGTCAAAGTTGACAGCCGGTTCGATATGAACCCTGATAGTGCTTTTTGCTATCAAACAATGTCCCCAATCGGGGGACTATGTAAGAACGGTTACACTCTCCCATCAATCGTAATGGGTATGAGGAGTAATCATTTCGTCTATAAAATAATTGGAGCTCTGGTCTCATGCAGAACCAAAGAATCCGTATCCGCCTTAAAGCGTTTGATCATCGTCTGATCGATCAATCAACCGCGGAAATCGTCGAGACTGCTAAGCGCACTGGTGCGCAAGTCCGTGGTCCGATCCCGCTGCCGACCCGCAAAGAGCGCTTTACCGTTCTGATCTCCCCGCACGTCAACAAAGACGCGCGTGATCAGTACGAGATTCGCACTCACAAGCGTCTGGTTGACATCGTTGAGCCAACTGAAAAAACCGTTGATGCTCTGATGCGTCTGGATCTGGCTGCCGGTGTAGACGTGCAGATCAGCCTGGGTTAATCAGGTCATCGAGCGATTGAGAGGTTGAAACAATGATTGGTTTAGTCGGTAAAAAAGTGGGCATGACCCGCATCTTCACTGAAGATGGCGTATCTATCCCAGTAACCGTAATCGAAGTTGAAGCAAACCGCGTTACTCAGGTTAAAGACCTGGCTAACGACGGCTACCGCGCAATCCAGGTTACCACCGGTGCTAAAAAAGCTAACCGTGTAACCAAGCCGGAAGCGGGTCACTTCGCTAAAGCTGGCGTTGAAGCTGGCCGTGGTCTGTGGGAATTCCGTCTTGCTGACGGCGAAGAATTCACCGTAGGTCAGAACATTAGCGTTGAACTGTTTGCTGACGTTAAAAAAGTTGACGTAACCGGTACCTCTAAAGGTAAAGGTTTTGCTGGTACCGTTAAGCGCTGGAACTTCCGTACCCAGGACGCTACTCACGGTAACTCCTTGTCTCACCGCGTTCCGGGTTCTATCGGTCAGAACCAGACTCCGGGCAAAGTGTTCAAAGGCAAGAAAATGGCAGGTCAGCTGGGTAATGAGCGTGTAACCGTTCAGAGCCTGGACGTAGTACGTGTTGACGCTGAGCGCAACCTGCTGCTGGTTAAAGGTGCTGTCCCGGGTGCTACCGGTAGCGACCTGATCGTTAAACCAGCTGTGAAGGCGTGAGGAGATAGCAATGGAATTAGTATTGAAAGACGCGCAGAGCGCGCTGACTGTTTCCGAAACTACCTTCGGTCGTGATTTCAACGAAGCGCTGGTTCACCAGGTTGTTGTTGCTTATGCAGCTGGTGCGCGTCAGGGCACTCGTGCTCAGAAGACTCGTGCTGAAATCACTGGCTCCGGTAAAAAACCGTGGCGCCAGAAAGGTACCGGCCGTGCGCGTTCTGGTTCTATCAAGAGCCCGATCTGGCGTTCCGGTGGCGTGACCTTCGCTGCTCGTCCGCAGGACCACAGTCAAAAAGTTAACAAGAAGATGTACCGCGGCGCGCTGAAAAGCATTCTGTCCGAACTGGTACGTCAGGATCGTCTGATCGTTGTCGAGAAGTTCTCTGTTGAAGCGCCGAAAACTAAGCTGCTGGCACAGAAACTGAAAGACATGGCTCTGGAAGATGTGCTGATCATCACCGGTGAGCTGGACGAGAACCTGTTCCTGGCCGCACGTAACCTGCACAAGGTTGACGTACGTGATGCGAACGGTATCGACCCGGTTAGCCTGATCGCCTTCGACAAAGTCGTAATGACTGCTGATGCTGTTAAGCAAGTTGAGGAGATGCTGGCATGATTCGTGAAGAACGTCTGCTGAAGGTGCTGCGCGCACCGCACGTTTCTGAAAAAGCGTCTACTGCGATGGAAAAAACAAACACCATCGTTCTCAAAGTTGCTAAAGACGCGACCAAAGCAGAAATCAAAGCTGCTGTGCAGAAACTGTTTGAAGTCGAAGTCGAAGTCGTTAACACCCTGGTAGTTAAAGGGAAAGTTAAACGTCACGGACAGCGTATCGGTCGTCGTAGCGACTGGAAAAAAGCTTACGTCACCCTGAAGGAAGGCCAGAATCTGGACTTCGTTGGCGGCGCTGAGTAAGTCGGAGGAGTAATACAATGGCAGTTGTTAAATGTAAACCGACATCTCCGGGTCGTCGCCACGTCGTTAAAGTGGTTAACCCAGAGCTGCACAAGGGCAAACCTTTTGCTCCGTTGCTGGAAAAAAACAGCAAATCCGGTGGTCGTAACAACAATGGCCGTATCACCACCCGTCATATCGGTGGTGGCCACAAGCAGGCTTACCGTATTGTTGACTTCAAACGCAACAAAGATGGTATCCCGGCAGTTGTTGAACGTCTTGAGTACGATCCGAACCGCTCCGCGAACATCGCGCTGGTTCTGTACAAAGACGGCGAGCGCCGTTACATCCTGGCCCCGAAAGGCCTGAAAGCTGGTGACCAGATTCAGTCTGGCGTTGATGCTGCAATCAAAGCAGGCAACACCCTGCCGATGCGCAATATCCCGGTTGGTTCTACCGTTCATAACGTAGAAATGAAACCAGGTAAAGGCGGTCAGCTGGCACGTTCCGCTGGTACTTACGTTCAGATCGTTGCTCGTGATGGTGCTTATGTCACCCTGCGTCTGCGTTCTGGTGAAATGCGTAAAGTCGAAGCAGACTGCCGCGCTACTCTGGGCGAAGTTGGCAATGCTGAGCATATGCTGCGCGTTCTGGGTAAAGCAGGTGCTGCACGCTGGCGTGGTGTTCGTCCTACCGTTCGCGGTACTGCGATGAACCCAGTAGACCACCCACATGGTGGTGGTGAAGGTCGTAACTTTGGTAAGCACCCGGTATCCCCGTGGGGCCTGCAGACCAAAGGTAAGAAGACCCGCAGCAACAAGCGTACTGATAAATTCATCGTACGTCGCCGTAGCAAATAATTTTAGAGGATAAGCCATGCCACGTTCTCTCAAGAAAGGTCCTTTTATTGACCTGCACTTGCTGAAGAAGGTAGAGAAAGCGGTGGAAAGCGGAGACAAGAAGCCCCTGCGCACTTGGTCCCGTCGTTCAACGATCTTTCCTAACATGATCGGTTTGACCATCGCTGTCCATAATGGTCGTCAGCACGTTCCAGTCTTTGTTTCCGACGAAATGGTTGGTCACAAACTGGGTGAATTCGCACCGACTCGTACTTATCGCGGCCACGCTGCTGATAAAAAAGCGAAGAAGAAATAAGGTAGGAGGAAGAGATGGAAACTTTAGCTCAACATCGCCATGCTCGTTCTTCTGCTCAGAAGGTTCGCCTCGTAGCTGACCTGATTCGCGGTAAGAAAGTGTCGCAGGCCCTGGATATTCTGACCTACACCAACAAAAAAGCTGCTGTACTGGTCAAGAAGGTACTGGAATCTGCCATTGCTAACGCTGAACACAACGATGGCGCTGACATTGATGATCTGAAAGTTGCGAAAATTTTCGTAGACGAAGGCCCGAGCATGAAGCGCATTATGCCGCGTGCTAAAGGTCGTGCAGATCGCATCCTGAAGCGCACCAGCCACATCACTGTGGTTGTGTCCGATCGCTGAGACTCTGGAGACTAGCAATGGGTCAGAAAGTACATCCTAATGGTATTCGCCTGGGTATTGTCAAACCATGGAACTCTACCTGGTTCGCGAACACCAAAGAATTCGCTGACAACCTGGACAGCGATTTTAAAGTACGTCAGTTCCTGACAAAAGAACTGGCTAAAGCGTCTGTATCTCGCATCGTTATCGAGCGTCCGGCTAAGAGCATCCGTGTGACCATTCACACTGCTCGCCCGGGTATCGTTATCGGTAAGAAAGGCGAAGACGTAGAAAAACTGCGCAAGGTCGTAGCGGATATCGCTGGCGTACCTGCACAGATCAATATTGCCGAAGTTCGTAAGCCTGAACTGGACGCTAAATTGGTTGCTGACAGCATCACTTCTCAGCTGGAACGTCGCGTTATGTTCCGTCGTGCGATGAAGCGTGCTGTACAGAACGCAATGCGTCTGGGCGCTAAAGGTATCAAAGTTGAAGTTAGCGGCCGTCTGGGCGGCGCGGAAATCGCACGTACCGAATGGTACCGTGAAGGTCGCGTACCGCTGCACACTCTGCGTGCTGACATCGACTACAACACCTCTGAAGCGCACACCACTTACGGTGTAATCGGCGTTAAGGTATGGATCTTCAAAGGTGAGATCCTGGGTGGTATGGCTGCTGTTGAACAACCGGAACCGGCTGCTCAACCTAAAAAGCAGCAGCGTAAAGGCCGTAAATAAGGAGCGTCGCTGATGTTACAACCAAAGCGTACAAAATTCCGTAAAGTGCACAAAGGCCGCAACCGTGGTCTGGCGCAGGGTACGGATGTTAGCTTCGGCACTTTCGGTCTGAAAGCTGTTGGCCGTGGTCGTCTGACTGCCCGTCAGATCGAAGCAGCACGTCGTGCTATGACCCGTGCAGTTAAGCGTCAAGGTAAGATCTGGATCCGTGTATTCCCGGACAAACCGATCACCGAGAAGCCGCTGGAAGTTCGTATGGGTAAAGGTAAAGGTAACGTGGAGTACTGGGTTGCCTTGATTCAGCCGGGTAAAGTCCTGTATGAAATGGACGGCGTACCGGAAGAGCTGGCCCGTGAAGCATTCGGCCTGGCAGCAGCGAAACTGCCGATCAAAACCACCTTTGTAACTAAGACGGTGATGTAATGAAAGCAAAAGAGCTGCGTGAAAAAAGCGTTGAAGAGCTGAACGCTGAGCTGCTGAACCTGCTGCGTGAGCAGTTCAACCTGCGTATGCAGGCTGCAAGTGGCCAGCTGCAACAGACTCATCTGCTGAAGCAAGTGCGTCGTGATGTTGCACGCGTTAAGACTTTACTGACTCAGAAGGCGGGTGCGTAATGACCGATAAAATCCGTACTCTGCAAGGTCGCGTAGTTAGCGACAAAATGGAGAAATCCATTGTTGTTGCTATCGAACGTATGGTGAAACACCCGGTATACGGCAAATTCATCAAACGTACGACCAAACTGCACGTACATGACGAGAACAACGAATGCGGTATCGGTGACGTGGTTGAAATCCGCGAATGCCGTCCGCTGTCCAAGACTAAGTCCTGGACGCTGGTTCGCGTTGTAGAGAAAGCGGTTCTGTAATAGAGTACGCATTCTCGATACGGATAAACGGCTCAGCGATGAGCCGTTTATTTTTTCTACCCATATCTGGTTTGTGGTGTTATAATGCCGCGCCCTCGATATGGGGCTTTTTAACGACCCTAATTTTCGGGTCTCAGTAGTAGTTGACATTAGCGGAGCACTAAAATGATCCAAGAACAGACTATGCTGAACGTCGCCGACAACTCCGGTGCACGTCGCGTAATGTGTATCAAGGTTCTGGGTGGCTCGCACCGTCGCTACGCAGGCGTAGGCGACATCATCAAGATCACCATCAAGGAAGCAATTCCGCGTGGTAAGGTCAAAAAAGGTGATGTGCTGAAGGCGGTAGTGGTGCGCACCAAGAAGGGTGTTCGTCGCCCGGACGGTTCTGTCATTCGCTTCGATGGTAATGCATGCGTTATTCTGAACAATAACAGCGAGCAGCCTATCGGTACGCGTATTTTTGGGCCGGTAACTCGTGAACTTCGTACCGAGAAGTTCATGAAAATTATCTCTCTGGCACCAGAAGTACTCTAAGGAGCGAATCATGGCAGCTAAAATCCGTCGTGATGACGAAGTTATCGTGTTAACCGGTAAAGATAAAGGTAAACGCGGTAAAGTAAAAAATGTCCTGTCTTCCGGCAAGGTCATTGTTGAAGGTATCAACCTGGTTAAGAAACATCAGAAGCCGGTTCCGGCCCTGAACCAACCAGGCGGCATTGTAGAGAAAGAAGCAGCTATTCAGATCTCTAACCTTGCTATCTTCAACGCGGCAACCGGCAAGGCTGACCGTGTAGGCTTTAGATTCGAAGACGGCAAAAAAGTCCGTTTCTTCAAATCTAATAGCGAAACTATCAAGTAATTTGGAGTAGTACGATGGCGAAACTGCATGATTACTACAAAGACGAAGTAGTCGCTAAACTCATGACTGAGTTTAACTACAATTCTGTCATGCAAGTCCCTCGGGTCGAGAAGATCACCCTGAACATGGGTGTTGGTGAAGCGATCGCTGACAAGAAACTGCTGGATAACGCAGCAGCTGACCTGACAGCAATCTCCGGTCAAAAACCGCTGATCACCAAAGCACGCAAATCAGTTGCAGGCTTCAAAATCCGTCAGGGCTATCCGATCGGCTGTAAAGTAACTCTGCGCGGCGAGCGCATGTGGGAGTTCTTTGAGCGCCTGATCACTATTGCTGTACCGCGTATCCGTGACTTCCGTGGCTTGTCCGCTAAGTCTTTCGACGGCCGTGGTAACTACAGCATGGGTGTCCGTGAGCAGATCATCTTCCCAGAAATCGACTACGATAAAGTCGACCGCGTTCGTGGTTTGGATATTACCATTACCACTACTGCGAAATCTGATGAAGAAGGCCGCGCTCTGCTGGCTGCCTTTGACTTCCCGTTCCGCAAGTAAGGTAGGGTTACTTAATGGCTAAGCAATCAATGAAAGCACGCGAAGTAAAGCGCGTGGCTTTAGCTGATAAATTCTTCGCTAAACGCGCTGAACTGAAAGCTATCATCTCTGATGTGAACGCAACCGACGAAGATCGTTGGAACGCTGTTCTCAAGCTGCAGACTCTGCCGCGTGATTCCAGCCCGTCTCGTCAGCGTAATCGCTGCCGTCAAACAGGTCGTCCGCATGGTTTCCTGCGGAAGTTCGGGTTGAGCCGTATTAAGGTCCGTGAAGCCGCTATGCGCGGTGAAATCCCGGGTCTGAAAAAGGCTAGCTGGTAATTGTCACCAATTGAATCACGGGAGTAAAGACAGATGAGCATGCAAGATCCGATCGCGGATATGCTGACCCGTATCCGTAACGGTCAGGCCGCGAATAAAGCTGCGGTCACCATGCCTTCCTCCAAGCTGAAAGTGGCAATTGCCAACGTGCTGAAGGAAGAAGGCTTTATTGAAGATTTTAAAGTTGAAGGCGACATCAAGCCGGAACTGGAACTGACTCTTAAGTATTTCCAGGGTAAAGCTGTTGTAGAAAGCATTCAGCGTGTCAGCCGCCCAGGTCTGCGCATCTACAAACGTAAAGATGAGCTGCCGAAAGTTATGGCGGGTCTGGGTATCGCAGTTGTTTCTACCTCTAAAGGTGTTATGACTGATCGTGCAGCGCGCCAGGCTGGTCTTGGTGGCGAAATTATCTGCTACGTAGCCTAATCGGAGGAAAAAATGTCTCGTGTTGCTAAAGCACCGGTCGTTGTTCCTGCCGGCGTTGATGTTAAAGTCAACGGTCAGGTTATTACGATCAAAGGTAAAAATGGCGAGCTGACTCGTACTCTCAACGATGCTGTTGAAGTTAAACATGCAGATAATGCTCTGACCTTCGGTCCGCGTGATGGTTACGTAGACGGATGGGCTCAGGCTGGTACCGCGCGTGCCCTGCTGAACTCAATGGTTATCGGTGTTACCGAAGGCTTCACTAAAAAGCTTCAGCTGGTTGGTGTAGGCTATCGTGCAGCGGTTAAAGGGGATGTAGTAAACCTGGCTTTAGGTTTCTCTCATCCTGTTGAACATAAGCTGCCGGCCGGTATCACTGCAGAATGTCCGACTCAAACTGAAATCGTGCTGAAAGGCGCTGATAAGCAGGTGATCGGCCAGGTTGCAGCAGATCTGCGCGCCTACCGTCGTCCTGAGCCTTATAAAGGCAAGGGTGTTCGTTACGCCGACGAAGTCGTGCGTACCAAAGAGGCTAAGAAGAAGTAAGGTAACACTATGGATAAGAAATCTGCTCGTATCCGTCGTGCGACCCGCGCACGCCGCAAGCTCCAGGAGCTGGGTGCAACTCGCCTGGTGGTACATCGTACCCCGCGTCATATTTACGCACAGGTAATTGCTCCGAATGGTTCTGAAGTTCTGGTAGCTGCTTCTACTGTAGAAAAAGCTATCTCTGAACAACTGAAGTACACCGGTAACAAAGACGCGGCTGCAGCTGTGGGTAAAGCTGTTGCTGAACGCGCTCTGGAAAAAGGCATCAAAGATGTTTCCTTTGACCGTTCCGGGTTCCAATATCATGGTCGTGTCCAGGCACTGGCAGATGCTGCCCGTGAAGCTGGCCTTCAGTTCTAAGGTAGAGGTGTAAGATGGCTCACATCGAAAAACAAGCTGGCGAACTGCAGGAAAAGCTGATCGCGGTAAACCGCGTATCTAAAACCGTTAAAGGTGGTCGTATTTTCTCCTTCACAGCTCTGACTGTAGTTGGTGATGGTAACGGTCGCGTTGGTTTTGGTTACGGTAAAGCGCGTGAAGTTCCAGCAGCGATCCAGAAAGCGATGGAAAAAGCCCGTCGCAACATGATTAACGTCGCGCTGAACAACGGCACCCTGCAACACCCGGTTAAAGGTGTTCACACGGGTTCTCGTGTATTCATGCAGCCAGCTTCCGAAGGTACCGGTATCATCGCCGGTGGTGCAATGCGCGCCGTTCTGGAAGTTGCTGGGGTTCATAACGTTCTGGCTAAAGCATACGGTTCCACCAACCCGATCAACGTGGTTCGTGCAACTATTGATGGCCTGGAAAATATGAATTCTCCAGAAATGGTCGCTGCCAAGCGTGGTAAATCCGTTGAAGAAATTCTGGGGAAATAAACCATGGCAAAGACTATTAAAATTACTCAAACCCGCAGTGCAATCGGTCGTCTGCCGAAACACAAGGCAACACTGCTTGGCCTGGGTCTGCGTCGTATTGGTCACACCGTAGAGCGCGAGGATACTCCTGCTGTTCGTGGTATGGTCAACGCGGTTTCCTTCATGGTTAAAGTTGAGGAGTAAGAGATGCGTTTAAATACTCTGTCTCCGGCCGAAGGCTCCAAAAAGGCGGGTAAACGCCTGGGTCGTGGTATCGGTTCTGGCCTCGGTAAAACCGGTGGTCGTGGTCACAAAGGTCAGAAGTCTCGTTCTGGCGGTGGCGTACGTCGCGGTTTCGAGGGTGGTCAGATGCCTCTGTACCGTCGTCTGCCGAAATTCGGCTTCACTTCTCGTAAAGCGATGATCACCGCAGAGATCCGTCTCTCCGATCTGGCTCACGTAGAAGGCGATGTAGTAGACCTGAACGCGCTGAAAGCGGCAAACATTATCGGTGTCCAGATCGAGTTCGCGAAAGTGATCCTGTCTGGTGAGGTAACTCGTCCGGTAACTGTTCGTGGCCTGCGTGTGACTAAAGGTGCTCGTGCTGCTATCGAAGCTGCTGGCGGTAAAATTGAGGAATAAGTAGCAGATGGCTAAACAACCGGGATTAGATTTTCAAAGTGCCAAAGGTGGCCTTGGCGAACTGAAACGCAGACTTCTGTTTGTGGTCGGTGCGCTGATAGTGTTCCGTATTGGCTCTTTTATTCCGATCCCTGGTATTGATGCCGCTGTACTTGCCAAACTGCTTGAGCAACAGCGAGGCACCATCATTGAAATGTTCAACATGTTCTCTGGTGGTGCTCTCAGCCGTGCTTCTATCTTTGCACTGGGGATTATGCCGTATATCTCGGCATCTATCATCGTGCAGCTGCTGACGGTGGTTTACCAACCGCTGGCAGAGCTGAAGAAAGAAGGGGAGTCTGGTCGTCGTAAGATCAGCCAGTACACCCGCTACGGTACTCTGGTGCTGGCGATATTCCAGTCGATCGGTATTGCTACCGGTCTGCCGAATATGCCTGGTATGCAGGGCCTGGTGATTAATCCAGGCTTTGCGTTCTATTTCACCGCTGTTGTAAGTCTGGTCACAGGGACTATGTTCCTGATGTGGCTCGGCGAACAGATCACTGAACGCGGTATCGGTAACGGTATCTCGATCCTGATCTTCGCCGGGATCGTTGCGGGACTCCCGCCGGCCATCGCCCATACTATCGAGCAAGCGCGTCAAGGCGACCTGCACTTCCTCCTGTTGCTGTTGGTTGCAGTATTAGTATTTGCAGTGACCTTCTTTGTTGTATTCGTTGAACGTGGTCAACGCCGCATTGTGGTAAACTACGCGAAACGGCAGCAGGGTCGTCGTGTCTATGCTGCACAGAGCACACATTTACCGCTGAAAGTGAATATGGCGGGGGTAATCCCGGCAATCTTCGCTTCCAGTATTATACTGTTCCCGGCAACCATCACGTCATGGTTCGGGGGTGGTACTGGTTGGAACTGGCTGACAACAATTTCGCTGTATTTGCAGCCTGGGCAACCGCTTTATGTGTTACTCTATGCGTCTGCAATCATCTTCTTCTGTTTCTTCTACACGGCGTTGGTTTTCAACCCGCGTGAAACAGCAGATAACCTGAAGAAGTCCGGTGCATTTGTACCAGGAATTCGTCCGGGAGAGCAAACGGCGAAGTATATCGATAAAGTGATGACTCGCCTGACTCTGGTTGGTGCGTTGTATATTACTTTTATCTGCCTGATCCCGGAGTTCATGCGTGACGCGATGAAAGTGCCGTTCTACTTCGGTGGGACATCGCTGCTTATCGTTGTTGTCGTGATTATGGACTTTATGGCTCAAGTGCAAACTCTGATGATGTCCAGTCAGTATGAGTCTGCATTGAAGAAGGCGAACCTGAAAGGCTACGGCCGTTAAAACTGGTCGCCCGAGAAGTTACGGAGAGTAAAAATGAAAGTTCGTGCTTCCGTCAAGAAATTATGCCGTAACTGCAAAATCGTTAAGCGTGATGGCGTCATCCGTGTGATTTGCAGTGCCGAGCCGAAGCATAAACAGCGCCAAGGCTGATTTATTCGCATATTTTTCTTGCAAAGTTGGATTGAGCTGGCTAGATTAGCCAGCCAATCTTTTGTATGTCTGTACGTTTCCATTTGAGTATCCTGAAAACGGGCTTTTCAGCATGGTACGTACATATTAAATAGTAGGAGTGCATAGTGGCCCGTATAGCAGGCATTAACATTCCTGATCACAAACATACCGTAATCGCTTTAACCGCTATTTTCGGTATCGGCAAAACCCGTTCTAAAGCTATCTGCGCTGAAACGGGCATCGCTGAAAATGTTAAGATCAGTGAGCTGTCTGAAGAACAAATTGATATTCTGCGTGAAGCAGTAGGTAAATTTGTCGTTGAAGGTGATCTGCGCCGTGAAATCACCCTGAGCATCAAGCGTCTGATGGACCTTGGTTGCTACCGTGGTTTACGCCATCGTCGTGGTCTTCCGGTTCGCGGTCAGCGTACCAAGACCAACGCACGTACCCGTAAGGGTCCGCGTAAACCGATCAAGAAATAATCGGGGTGATTGAATAATGGCAAAGGCACCAGTTCGTGCACGTAAGCGTGTAAGAAAACAAGTCTCTGATGGCGTGGCTCATATCCATGCTTCTTTTAACAACACCATCGTTACTATCACTGATCGTCAGGGTAACGCACTGGGTTGGGCAACAGCCGGTGGTTCCGGTTTCCGTGGTTCTCGCAAATCCACTCCGTTTGCAGCTCAGGTTGCAGCAGAGCGTTGCGCAGAAGCCGTAAAAGAATACGGCATCAAGAATCTGGAAGTTATGGTCAAAGGTCCGGGTCCGGGTCGCGAATCTACCATTCGTGCACTGAACGCCGCTGGTTTCCGCATCACTAATATTACTGATGTGACTCCGATCCCTCATAACGGTTGTCGTCCGCCGAAAAAACGTCGCGTATAACGCTACGTTTTCCAGGTTAGTTGGAGAAAGAAAATGGCAAGATATTTGGGTCCTAAGCTCAAGCTGAGCCGTCGTGAGGGCACCGACTTATTCCTTAAGTCTGGCGTTCGCGCGATCGATACCAAGTGTAAAATTGAACAAGCTCCTGGCCAGCACGGTGCGCGTAAACCGCGTCTGTCTGACTATGGTGTGCAGTTGCGTGAAAAGCAAAAAGTTCGCCGTATGTACGGTGTGCTGGAGCGTCAGTTCCGTAACTACTATAAAGAAGCAGCACGTCTGAAAGGCAACACCGGTGAAAACCTGTTGGCTCTGCTGGAAGGTCGTCTGGACAACGTTGTATACCGTATGGGCTTCGGCGCCACTCGTGCTGAAGCACGCCAGCTGGTTAGCCACAAAGCGATTATGGTAAACGGTCGTGTTGTTAACATCGCTTCTTATCAGGTTAAAGCGAATGACGTTGTCAGCATTCGTGAGAAAGCGAAAAAGCAATCTCGCGTGAAAGCCGCTCTGGAGCTGGCTGAGCAGCGTGAAAAGCCAACCTGGCTGGAAGTTGATGCTGGCAAGATGGAAGGTACGTTCAAGCGTCAGCCGGAGCGTTCTGATCTGTCTGCGGACATTAACGAACACCTGATCGTCGAGCTTTACTCCAAGTAAAGCTTAGTACCAAAGAGAGGACACAATGCAGGGTTCTGTGACAGAGTTTCTAAAACCGCGCCTGGTCGATATCGAGCAAGTGAGTTCGACGCACGCCAAGGTGACCCTTGAGCCTTTAGAGCGTGGCTTCGGCCATACTCTGGGTAACGCACTGCGCCGTATTCTGCTCTCATCGATGCCGGGTTGCGCGGTGACCGAGGTTGAGATTGATGGTGTACTGCACGAGTACAGCACCAAAGAAGGCGTTCAGGAAGACATCCTTGAAATCCTGCTCAACCTGAAAGGGCTGGCGGTGAGAGTTCAGGGTAAAGATGAAGTCATCCTTACTTTGAATAAATCTGGCATTGGCCCTGTGACTGCAGCCGACATTACCCACGACGGTGATGTCGAAATCGTCAAGCCGCAGCACGTGATTTGCCACCTGACTGATGAGAACGCTGCTATTAGCATGCGTATCAAAGTTCAGCGCGGTCGCGGTTATGTGCCGGCTTCTGCCCGAATTCATTCGGAAGAAGATGAGCGCCCAATCGGCCGTCTGCTGGTCGACGCCTGCTACAGCCCTGTAGAGCGTATTGCCTACAATGTTGAAGCTGCGCGTGTAGAACAGCGTACCGACCTGGACAAGCTGGTCATCGAAATGGAAACCAACGGCACAATCGATCCTGAAGAGGCGATTCGTCGTGCGGCAACCATTCTGGCTGAACAACTGGAAGCTTTTGTTGACTTACGTGATGTACGTCAGCCAGAAGTGAAAGAAGAGAAACCAGAGTTCGATCCGATCCTGCTGCGCCCTGTTGACGATCTGGAATTGACTGTCCGCTCTGCTAACTGCCTCAAGGCAGAAGCTATCCACTATATCGGTGATCTGGTACAGCGTACCGAGGTTGAGTTGCTGAAAACGCCGAACCTGGGTAAAAAATCTCTTACTGAGATTAAAGACGTGCTGGCTTCCCGTGGACTGTCTCTGGGCATGCGCCTGGAAAACTGGCCACCAGCAAGCATTGCTGACGAGTAACCGGATCACAGGTTAAGGTTTTACTGAGAAGGATAAGGTCATGCGCCATCGTAAGAGTGGTCGTCAACTGAACCGCAACAGCAGCCATCGCCAGGCTATGTTCCGTAACATGGCAGGTTCGCTGGTTCGTCATGAAATCATCAAGACGACCCTGCCGAAAGCGAAAGAACTGCGTCGCGTAGTTGAGCCGCTGATTACTCTTGCCAAGACTGATAGCGTTGCTAATCGTCGTCTGGCATTCGCCCGCACTCGTGATAACGAGATCGTGGCAAAACTGTTTAACGAGCTGGGCCCGCGTTTCGCGAGCCGCGCCGGTGGTTACACTCGCATTCTGAAGTGTGGCTTCCGTGCAGGCGACAACGCGCCGATGGCATACATCGAGCTGGTTGATCGTGCTGAGCCGAAAGCAGAAGCTGCTGCAGAGTAATCTGTAGTAACGTAAAAAAACCCGCCCCGGCGGGTTTTTTTATATCTACCGCATCCCCACTTCACTACACTATCTGTACTCTTTTTGTTCATCCCCCGGAGCCGTAGAATGTGGTTACTGGATCAGTGGGCGGAACGCCATATCCTCGATGCCCAAACTAAAGGTGAGTTCGATAACTTACCCGGCAGCGGCGTGCCGCTGACTCTCGATGACGATTCGCATGTGCCGGCGGAGCTGCGGGCAGGTTATCGCCTTCTGAAGAATGCTGGATGCCTTCCCCCGGAGCTGGAGCAGCGAAGAGAAGCGGTGGCACTGGCTGATTTACTGAAGGGCGTCCGCCAGGACGATCCGCGTCATGCTGAACTGAGCAAACGGCTTGCCTTGCTCGAACTGAAGCTTCGTCAGGCTGGCCTGAGTACCGACTTTTTACGCGGTGAGTATGCCGAGGCTTTGCTACAAAGAATGAATCAGGAGTAAATATGTATCGTATTGGTGAGCTGGCTAAGCTGGCTGACGTCACGCCAGATACCATCCGTTATTATGAGAAACAGCAAATGATGGATCATGACGTGCGCACCGAGGGGGGATTTCGTCTTTACTCGGATAACGATCTTCAGCGGCTACGCTTTATTCGCTATGCCCGTCAGCTGGGCTTCACTCTGGAAGCGATCCGCGAATTATTGTCGATCCGTATCGATCCGGAGCACCATACCTGCCAGGAATCGAAAGGGATCGTTCAGGCGCGATTAAGCGAAGTCGAGGCGCGGATCAAAGAGTTACAGACGATGCGTCGCTCTTTGCAGCGGCTTAATGATGCCTGCTGTGGGACTGCGCACAGTAGTGTTTATTGTTCGATTCTTGAGGCCCTTGAACAAGGCGCCAGCAATGGCGGTACGGGACGTTGATTTTTTCATCGCGCGGATCTACACTCGCGCGGAATTCACACATGCACTGGAGTTTATATGAGTCGCTATCAGCATACTAAAGGGCAAATTAAAGATAACGCCATTGAGGCACTTCTCCACGATCCGTTATTCAGGCAGCGTGTAGAGAAAAACAAGAAAGGGAAAGGAAGCTATCAACGTAAAGATAAACATGCAGGAAGGATTGACCGGGAGGCCAGTGGCAAGCAAGCGAATCGCTTTTTTACCACTGGCCTTCTGCTTTCGGTGCTGATTAAGAACGGTTGTTTTGCTCTTTCAGCAGATCGCGAATTTCGCTCAGCAGGACTTCTTCTTTAGAAGGAGCTGGCGGCGCCGCCGGAGCCTCTTCTTTCTTACGATTTAACTTATTCATCAGTTTAATCGCCATGAAGATGGCAAACGCGACGATGATGAAATCGAAAACGTTCTGAATGAATACCCCATAATGCATCACGACAGCCGGGACATCGCCCTGGGCATCACGTAGCGTGACGGCAAACTGTTTAAAATCGATCCCGCCAATCAACAGGCCGAGTGGTGGCATAATAATATCTGCGACCAGCGATGAAACAATTTTACCGAATGCTGCACCGATGATCACACCCACTGCCAAATCGACAACGTTCCCGCGCATCGCGAATTCGCGAAACTCTTTTAAAAAACTCATTTTATTCTCCTTGTGCCAGCTGACGTTGTAAGTTTAACAAATGTATTTTCATTTGCCATTCCCAGTAGATAGTTACCGCAAAATATTAACCTTTGAATAATAAGGGATAATAAAAAGGCGCCTGTTCGGCGCCCTGGGAATTACAGGAAGAAAGGACTTGGCTGGAACAGCCTTTCTACATCGGAAATAAACTTCTTATCGGTCAAAAACATGATCACATGATCGCCCTGCTCGATCCGCAGATTATTATTCGCGATCATTACGTCGTTGCCCCGCACAACGGCGCCGATGATCGTACCTGGCGGCAGCTTGATCTCATCGATCGAACGCCCGACCACCCGGGAGGTGCTCTCATCACCGTGCGCCACGGCCTCAATCGCTTCGGCAACACCGCGGCGAAGGGAGGAGACGCCGACAATATCGGCTTTACGAACATGGCTGAGGAGTGCGGAAATTGTGGCCTGTTGAGGTGATATCGCGATATCAATGACACTGCCCTGGACCAGATCCACGTAGGCTCTGCGCTGGATCAGCACCATCACTTTTTTCGCGCCCATTCGCTTCGCCAGCATCGCCGACATAATGTTTGCTTCATCGTCGTTAGTGACGGCAATAAACAGGTCCACCTGGTCAATATGCTCTTCAGCCAGCAGCTCCTGGTCCGATGCATCACCGTAGAAGACGATTGTATGCTGCAGCTTTTCCGCAAGCTCAGCGGCTCGCTGCTGATTACGTTCGATAAGCTTGACGCTGTAATCTTTTTCCAGCTTATGGGCCAGACCCGCGCCAATATTGCCCCCGCCGACCAGCATAATACGCTTATACGGCTTTTCCAGTCGCTGCAGTTCGCTCATGACCGCGCGAATATGCTGCGAGGCGGCAATAAAGAATACTTCATCGCCGGCTTCCACAATCGTCGAACCCTGTGGGCGAATAGGACGATCGTGGCGGAAAATAGCGGCCACACGCGTATCGATATGCGGCATATGCTCCCGCATGGTGGACAACGCATTCCCTACCAGCGGACCACCGTAATAGGCTTTTACTACGGCGAGGCTGACTTTCCCTTCGGCGAAGTTCACGACCTGCAGCGCGCCGGGATATTCGATCAGCCGGTGAATATTGTCGATGACCAGCTGTTCCGGAGCGATTAAGTGATCGATAGGCACCGCTTCAGAATTAAAGAGCTTATCCGCATCACGAACGTAATCTGGCGCACGAATACGCGCAATACGGTTTGGGGTATTGAATAATGAGTAGGCGACCTGACAGGCCACCATATTGGTTTCATCCGAACTGGTGACCGCTACCAGCATATCGGCATCATCGGCCCCCGCCTCGCGCAGTACGCGAGGGTGAGAGCCATGTCCCTGGACGACACGCAGGTCGAACTTATCCTGCAGGCTGCGCAGACGGTCGCCATTGGTATCAACCAGCGTAATATCATTGTTCTCGCCGACAAGGTTTTCCGCCAGCGTGCCGCCGACCTGGCCGGCGCCCAGAATAATAATCTTCATCTGCAGTGACCCATTAATTCCGACGTTTGATTAGCTTAGCGTAAAAGAAGCCATCACCTTCTTCCGGGCCCGGCAGATTTTGCTGCCCGGGGCTCGCCGGCGTACCGGTTGCATGAAGTTCAGCATCCGGGGTTCGTGCGAGGAAGGCGGAAATTTGCTGACTATTCTCTTCCGGCAGAATAGAACAGGTAGCGTAAACCAGCGTACCGCCTGGTTTCAGGTGCTCCCAGGTGGCATTCAGGATCTCGGCCTGCAGCTGGGCTAACTCGGCGATATCCCGATCCCGGCGCAGCCATTTGATATCCGGATGGCGGCGAATGACGCCGGTGGCGGAGCAGGGGGCATCCAGCAGAATACGATCGAACTGTTCGTTGCCACACCACTGCTCAGGGAAGCGACCATCGCCCTGTTTGACTTCGGCTTTCATGCCCAGCCGTTTCAGGTTGTCATAGACGCGTGACAGACGCTGTTCATCAATATCCACCGCCATGACCTGAGCCTGCGGGGCAACCTCCAGAATATGCGTCGTCTTGCCGCCCGGTGCGGCGCAAAGATCGAGAATGCGTTCGCCATTTTCCGGCAGCAGGTAGCGCATACAGCCCTGGGCCGAGGCATCCTGGACGGTGACCCAGCCTTCGGCAAAACCTGGCAACGCATGGACTGGGGCAGGGGTGGCCAGACGCACGGCGTCGGGATAGTCAGGATGGGTGAAGCCCTCTAAGCCGGCCTCTTTAAGCAGAGCAAGCCATTCATCCCGGGAATGATGGTTGCGGTTAACGCGCAGCCACATCGGCGGGCGCTGGTTGTTCGCATCGACGATCTCCTGCCACTGCTGCGGCCAGGCCTGCTGCAGGCGTTTCAGCAGCCATTTGGGATGAAGATAGCGGTTTTCATGCTCAGCAAATTCGACTAATAACGCTTCCTGCTGGCGCTGGAACTGGCGTAGCACGCCGTTGATCAGCCCTTTAAGCTGCGGGCGTTTAATGGCCACCGCGCCTTCTACCGTTTCCGCCAGTGCGGCATGCGGAGGAATACGGGTATAGAGCAACTGATAAAGCCCAACCATGATCAGAAAATGCACGGTGCGCTGTTTGCCGGTCATCGGACGCGCCATCAGCTTGTTGATAAGCCACTCAAGCTGACTGAGCGTACGCAATACGCCAAAGCACAGCTCCTGCAACAGCGCTTTGTCTTTATCGCTGACTTTCTGCTGCAGAGGGGGCAGAACGTTGCTCAAAGACTGACCTTGTTCTACCACTTGCTCGATAGCCTGGGCGGCCAGACTGCGTAAGTTTATTTTGTTTTTCATAAGCGCAAAAATAAAAATGCCCGGCTAACCCGGGCTTTTAAAGAGACAACCGTCAGGCGAGACGGGTACCAGGGATGAACCACTCCCGGCGGGAATTGAGTAAGTCCTGCGAGCTCATCGCTTTTTTACCCGCTGGCTGTAGTGATTCCAGACTGAGGATCCCATCACCCGTGGCGACCTGAATACCCTGTTTGGTTGCTGCCACTATTGTTCCCGGCTCGGCGTGCGTGGCTTCGGCAATAACCGATGCCCGCCAGACTTTGACTGGCTGCCCGTCAATCTCCAGCCAGCTCATTGGCCAAGGATTAAACGCCCGGATGCAACGTTCCAGCTGTGCAGCGGAAAGCGACCAGTCGATGCGGGCCTCTTCTTTACTCAGCTTCTCGGCATAACTGACGAGTGACTCGTCCTGGACTTCAGGCTGTGCCGTTCCGTTTGCCAGTTGCGCTAAGGTTGTCAGCAGTCCCTGTGGGCCGAGGCCGGCCAGCTTATCGTACAGGCTGCCGCTGGTATCCTCAGCGGTAATGGGGCAGGAAAGCTTATACAGCATGTCACCCGTATCAAGGCCGACGTCCATCTGCATGATGGTCACGCCGGTTTCGCTATCGCCCGCCCACAGCGAACGCTGGATCGGCGCGGCGCCACGCCAGCGCGGCAGCAGGGAGCCATGAACGTTGATGCAGCCCAGACGCGGCATCTCAAGCACCGCTTTTGGCAGGATCAGACCATACGCCACCACCACCATGATATCGGCGCCTAAATCGGCGACGAGCTGTTGGTTCTCCTGCGGACGAAGAGACGATGGCTGGAATACGGGGACGTCATGGGCTTCAGCCAGCACTTTTACCGGGCTCGGCATCAATTTTTTGCCGCGTCCCGCGGGACGGTCTGGCTGAGTAAACACGCCAACGATCTGATGTTCAGACGACAACAACGCGTCAAGATGACGCGCTGCAAAATCGGGGGTGCCGGCGAAAATGATACGTAGTGAATGTGACACGGTATTCCTTGTTATCAGGCACGGGAACGTAAACGATCCAGTTTCTCAACCTTCTGACGAATGCGCTGTTGTTTGAGCGGTGACAGATAGTCAATAAACAGTTTGCCAACCAGGTGATCCATTTCATGCTGGATACAGATCGCCAGCAGGCCATCGGCCTCCAGCTCAAACGGCTTACCGTCGCGATCCAGCGCACGGATCTTCACTTTTTCCGCACGGGGTACCAGAGCACGCTGTTCCGGAATGGACAAGCAGCCTTCTTCAATACCGGTTTCGCCGTCTTTTTCCAGTAGCTCCGGGTTGATTAACACCAGCCGCTCTTCACGATTTTCCGACACATCGATCACGATGATGCGCTGATGGATATCGACCTGGGTTGCGGCCAGACCGATGCCTTCCTCGGCGTACATGGTGTCGAACATATCATCGACGATACGCTGAATTTCCGCATTCACTTCTTTGACCGGCTCGGCGACTTTGCGAAGGCGCTCGTCCGGAATATGTAACACTTGCAAAACTGCCATAAAGTTCCAGAGTCGTATTCAGGAGTTGATAAGATTATTAGCTCTATTCTAGACAAAACCCCCTGCAATTGACAGTCTCACTGTCCAATCGCAAAGATTGTCAATGCCGCTTATGGCAGGGGGTAAGGATGACGCCCGACGAGATTTGGCTGCGGCTGATGAAGGTCAATAATTTGTATGGCGACAGGATGCTGGATATTGCGCAGCGGTTATGCGCAGCCGCTTTCGTGGATAGTGAAGCGCTACATGCCGTTGGGATGACCACGGCGCAGGTGAAGCCATTTTTACGGTTTGACGAGCGGGAGCTTGACGAGACGCAGCGCTGGCTGGAACACCCGGATCATCATCTGTTACGGGCTGACGATCCGCGCTATCCGTTGCGGCTAAGGGCTATCGCTGATTACCCCGGCGCGTTGCTGGTCAGTGGCGACCCCGCCCTGCTTCACAGCGCGCAGCTTGCCGTTATTGGCAGCCGTTTGCACTCCTGGTATGGCGCCCGCTGGGGAAAACTGTTCAGCGAAACGCTGGCGCGTAGAGGGATCACCATCACCAGTGGGCTGGCGTTAGGCATTGATGGCGTTGCGCACCGCGGCGCGCTGGCCGCGGAGGGGAAAACCATCGCGGTGCTGGGCAACGGGCTGGAACAGGTTTATCCGCGGCGCCATGCAAACCTCGCCCAACAGATCATCGACAATGGCGGTACGCTGGTCTCTGAATTTCCACTCATTACGCCGCCGCTTCCCGCTCATTTTCCCCGACGTAACCGTATTATCAGCGGCTTAAGTTTGGGCGTGCTGGTGATTGAGGCGGCGTTGCGAAGCGGATCGCTGGTCACCGTCCGTTGCGCCCTGGAGCAGGGAAGAGATGTGTTCGCCCTGCCTGGCCCGATTGGTAATCCGGGATCTGAAGGTCCGCACTGGTTAATCAAGCAAGGCGCGGTACCGGTGACCTCGCCAGAGGATATCGTGGAGTACTGGCAAAACGAGCTGGCCTGGCTTACTGATACGTCTGATTCGATAAATAATTGCGCCGATCAGCCGTCTGTAGCATTGCCATTTCCGGAGCTCCTGGCTAACGTAGGAGATGAGGTAACACCTGTTGACGTTGTCGCTGAACGTGCCGGCCAATCTGTGCCAGTAACCGTAGCTCAGCTACTTGAACTGGAGTTAGCAGGCTGGATCGCAGCTGTACCCGGCGGCTATGTCCGATTAAGGAGGGCAAGCCATGTTCGACGTACTCATGTATTTGTTTGAAACTTACATCCATAACGAAGCAGAAATGCGCGTGGATCAGGACAAACTGACGCGGGATCTTACCGATGCAGGCTTTGAGCGGGAAGATATCTATAACGCGTTAATGTGGCTCGAGAAACTGGCTGATTATCAGGAAGGTCTCGTTGAACCCATGCAGCTCGCTTCCGACCCGCTGTCGCTTCGGGTGTATACCGAAGAGGAGTGCCAGCGTCTGGATGCCAGTTGCCGGGGATTTTTACTCTTCCTCGAGCAGATTCAGGTGTTGAACCTCGAAACGCGAGAAATGGTGATAGAGCGCGTCCTGGCGCTGGATACAGCTGAATTTGAACTGGAAGACCTGAAATGGGTCATCCTGATGGTACTGTTCAACATTCCGGGCTGTGAAAACGCCTATCAGCAAATGGAAGAATTACTCTTCGAAGTAAATGAAGGTATGCTGCATTAATCTTTTTGCAGCAACATCGAGTTGTTATGACCAAATCAGCACTGTTTTCGGTGCGTAAAAATGAGCCCTGCCCGCAGTGCGGGGCTGAACTGGTGATCCGTTCCGGGAAACATGGCCCGTTTCTCGGTTGTTCGCATTATCCGGACTGTGACTATATCCGTCCCCTGAAAAGTCAGGCGGACGGTCATATCGTTAAGGTGCTGGAGGGACAGGAGTGCCCATCTTGCGGCGCTGTCATGGTGTTACGCCAGGGGCGCTTTGGTATGTTTATCGGCTGCAGTCGCTATCCCGAATGCGAGCATACCGAGCTGATTGATAAACCCGATGAGACCGCTATCGCCTGTCCGCAATGTGGACAAGGGCATCTGGTCCAGCGTCGCTCTCGTTTCGGTAAAACCTTTCATTCCTGCGATCGCTACCCTGATTGCCAGTTCGTTATCAATTTTAAACCGGTAGCGGGCGAATGCCCTGAATGCCATTACCCGCTGTTAATTGAAAAGAAGACGGCGCAGGGGCTCAGACGCTTCTGTGCCAGTAAACAATGTGGAAAGCCGATCCCGGCGGAATAAATCAGTGAACAATAACCTGCCCTCAGAAACCGTCGCCCATGCCGTGGCGGTACTGAAAAATGAACATGTCATCGCCTACCCCACAGAAGCCGTTTTTGGCGTTGGCTGCGATCCAGACAGCGAAACGGCCGTCATGCGTCTGCTGGAGCTGAAGCAGCGTCCTGTTGACAAGGGATTGATCCTTATCGCCGCCAGCTTTGAGCAGTTGAAGCCTTATGTTGATGATTCACGGTTAAGTGACTCGCAGCGGGACGCTATCTTTTCCTGCTGGCCGGGACCGGTGACGTTTGTATTCCCGGCGCGTCCTGAAACGCCGCGCTGGCTGACGGGGCGTTTTGATTCGCTGGCCGTACGCGTGACCAACCATCCGCTGGTGATTGAATTGTGCGAAGCTTACGGAAAACCGCTGGTCTCGACGAGCGCCAATCTCACCGGGCAACCACCGTGTCGTACCACCGCAGAGGTTCATGCTCAGTTTGGTGACAGCTTCCCGGTTGTGGATGGCGCCACGGGTGGACGGCAAAATCCATCTGAAATCCGTGATGCCCTGACGGGTAAACTGTTCCGCCAGGGGTGAACCATGGAAACCTATGCCGTTTTTGGTAATCCGATCGCGCACAGCAAGTCGCCTTCTATTCATCAGCTGTTTGCCCGCCAGTTAGGGATTACTCATCCTTATGGACGTGTGCTGGCGCCACTGGACGATTTTGTCTCTTCTCTGAATCAGTTCTTTGCAGAAGGAGGAAAGGGGGCCAACGTCACTGTTCCTTTTAAAGAGGAAGCTTTTGCGCGCGCGGACGAGCTGACAGAACGCGCTGCGCTGGCGGGAGCAGTAAACACCCTGAAACGCCTGGAAGATGGCCGTTTACTGGGGGACAACACCGACGGTATTGGCCTCCTGAGCGATCTGGAACGCCTGGGGTTCATTAAGCCGCGCCAGCGGATCCTGCTGGTAGGTGCTGGTGGTGCATCACGCGGGGTTCTTTTGCCGCTTCTGTCGCTGGGATGTGCCGTCACGATCGTGAATCGCACCTATTCTCGTGCCCATGAGTTAGCCACTCTCTTCGCCCATACCGGGAGCGTCAGCGCAAGGGAGATGGATACCTTATCCGGGGAAACATTCGATCTGATCATCAATGCGACGTCCAGTGGAATAGACGGTGATGTACCGGCTATCCCGGCATCTGTTGTCAACGCTGACGTGTATTGCTATGACATGTTTTACCAGAAAGGGCCAACACCGTTTCTTCACTGGTGCCAGCAGTATGGCGCAGTCCACTGTGCTGATGGGCTGGGAATGCTGGTGGCGCAAGCCGCCCATGCTGTTCTGCTATGGCACGGCGTCCTGCCGGCTATCGCTCCGGTCATCGAAACGCTGCAGCAGGAACTGAATGCATGAATCAGGCGATTCAGTTTCCTGACCGGGAATCATGGGATGCCGAACGGCAGGGTGTGGTTTTTCCTGTGCTGGTCAATGGGATGCAATTAACCTGCGCAATTTCAGGGCAGAGCCTGCAGCAGCGTTTTAGCGCAGAGGGGCCAGCGCAGTGGCTGGCCGCCTTCCAGGAACATCGTTGGGATCTAGAGGAAGAGGTGGAAGCATTGATCCGCGATGGTCAGGAAGATGCTCAGGGCTGGATCTGGTTATCCTGATCCAGGTATTCATTTTTCCATTTCACATAGTTATTTGCTGAATACTTCAGTCCTTCCCGTTCCGTCTCCGTCAGGGGGCGGATCTGTTTGACCGGATTGCCAAAGTAAAGGTAGCCGCTTTCCAGTTGTTTGTTCTGCGGTACCAAACTGCCTGCACCAATCATGACGTCATCGCCAACGACGACACCATCTAATAAGATCGAACCCATACCAACCAGCACGCGGTTGCCGATAGTGCAGCCGTGCAGCATCACTTTATGACCAACAGTTACATCCTCACCAATGATCAGCGGATTTCCCTCCGGCTTATAAGAGGACTTATGAGTCACATGGAGAACGCTACCGTCCTGAATATTGCTGCGTTGACCTATCGATACATAGTTGACGTCGCCGCGAATAGCCACCAGAGGCCAGACGCTGACATCATCGGCAATTCTGACATCACCGATAACAACGCTGGATGCGTCAATCATGACGCGAAGACCGATTTGTGGGAAAAATGCTTTATAGGGGCGCAGCTGAGCAGACATATAGACCTCAAAATACGGGAATGTAAGAAGACTTTGGTGGCTTTTATCTCCCTGTGCAACCCCTGAAAACGGTGAAAATTGAGCAAATCGTGCAATTACGCGACGAAAAGGGTGAAAAATCACCATTCAGAAAAAAAGATCGAAAAAAGGCTTGTGCAAAAAAATGGGATCCCTATAATGCGCTCCCACTGACACGGCAGATG